>NZ_JBINJD010000006.1:0-69669 GCF_043951915.1 Alienimonas sp. DA493
CGGCGCCGCCGGCGGCAATTTGCTCGTTGATCTCTTTGAGTTCGGCTTCGAGCTCCTCGCGCTTTTCTAAGAGACCGGACAGCGCCCCCTTGCGCTGTTCGAGTTCGCGTTCAAGTTCTTCAGTGGAGAGCGAGGACAGGCTGGCCATGTGCGATTGGTAGGGGCCGGGCGGCCCGATGATGAGACAGGGATGGAAGGAGAGAAGGCGACGCGGACGACGTTCCGACGGAACAGAGGTTCTTGAACGGAGGCCCACGCCCGACTCCGGGCGGCGGATCGTCTCTAAGACCCGACGTTACATTCGCAAAATAGATATCCGTCGCTAAACGCCTCGTCAATGTCGCGGTGCGCGGCGGACTCAAACTTTTAGAGAACGTTTCAATGCGGCCGATCGGTCGGCGCGATCGTTACCGCTTTGATGATCGGCCGTCCGGCGCCGGAGGACCGTCGACCCCGGACTTAACGCCGGTCTCGGCCCCGATCTCCGATCTCCAATCCCCGGCCGCGGGGCGGGGCGGTCGGCGGGGCGGGGTTGAGTCGATTGGCGGCCGTGCTCTATCACCGGCGGTCCGCCCTCGCAGAGCGACGGCGGCCGTTTCGTTCCCTCACCCGTCCCCCTCGTCCCCGGCCCGCGAACGACGCCGCGATGCCGACCCGCCCGCCCCGCCTGCGGCCCCTGCTGCTGGCCGTCGGGCTGTTGCCGCTCGCGGCGGCGGGGGTGGAGCTCGGCGTGCGGGCGGCGGACAGTTATTCCGGCGGCGCCCTCTCCCGCCCGCCGTGTCCCACCGCCTATACGGTGCCCAGCGCCCTGGCGCGACACGCCCTGCCGGCGTTCGGGCAGGTGCTGGCCCGCGATCCGGACACCGGCGGCCCGCACGAGGTGACGCTGAACAGCCTCGGCCTGCGGGGCGGGGAGGCGGCGGTGCCCAAGCCGGTCGGCCTGCGACGGGTGTTGTTGCTGGGCGACGAAGCCGTCTTCGCCGCCGGCCTGCCGGACGCGGAGACCTTCGCCGGCCTGCTCGGCCCGGCGCTTTCCGCCGCGGCCGCCCGGGCCGAACCGGGAACGTCGGCGGAGATCGTCAACGCCGCCATCCCCGGGGACTGCCCGCTGCTGAGCGTGTTGCGACTCCGGCGGTTGGGGGCGTTGCAGCCGGACCTCATCCTGCTGTGCGTGCGACCCTCGGACCTGGGGGAGGACGCCCGCTACCGCCGCGACTTGTTGACGGACGGCGACGGCCGGCCGGTCGCCTGTCCGCACCCGGCCGTGACCGGGGGCGAGTCGACGGCCGCGGCGCCGGAGCCGGCGTGGTGGCGCGACCTGCTGGCCGTGCGGCTGGCCGGGCGGGCGTTGGTCGGTCCGGACCGCTGTCCGCTGACGGGCGAGCTGGTGGCGCCGGCGTTCGATCCGGTCGGCGGCGGCCCGCAGGCGGCGCTGGCCGCCGAGCAGGCTCTCGCCCCGTTGGCGGAGTTGACCCGCATCGCCGACGGCCTGGGCGTGCGGGCGGCGGTGGTCGTGCTGCCGGATCGGTCGGGGCCGGCCGCGACGGGGGCCGCCGCGGCCGTGCAGCTGATCCTCGACGCCTGCGAATCCGCCGACCTGCGGGTCTTCGACGCCACGCCGGTTCTGGCGGGGGCGGAGCCCGCGGACGGGGCGCTCGCCGGAACCGAAGCCGGGCCCCTCCTCAACCGTCGCGGCGACCTGACCCGAGCCGGTCACGCTCGGCTGGCCGAGACGCTGGCCGCGTTTCTGCTGTCCGCGCCGCCGCCCGGCGGGTCGGCGGGATAAAACGACCTGCGCCCCGTACCCTGTGCGTCCGCCGGCTCGCCGGCGTCGCACGCTCGCTCCCCCACAGGCTTCCGCCGTGACCGCTTACGCCGCGACCGTCCGCTACTTCAACGAAGCCGCGGATTTGATGGGGTTGTCGCAGAATATGCGGACCCTGCTGCTCACCCCGCAGCGGGAGGTGAAGTGCCAGGTCGCCGTTCAAAAGGACGACGGGCAGATCGCCACCTACATCGGCTACCGCGTGCAGCACGACCGGGCCCGCGGGCCGATGAAGGGCGGGCTGCGGTTCGACCCGGCCGTGGACGCCGACGAGGTGCTCGCCCTCGCCACGTTGATGACGTGGAAGACCGCCGTGGTCAACATCCCCTACGGCGGGGCGAAGGGCGGCATCGCGGTCGACGTGAAAACGCTCTCCCCCTCGGAGCTGGAACGCGTCACCCGCGGCTTCGTGGACGCGATCCACGACGTGATCGGCCCCGACAAGGACATCCCTGCGCCGGACATGGGCACCAACGCCCAGGTAATGGCCTGGATTATGAGCCAGTATCAGAAATACCACGGCTTCAACCCCGCCTGCGTGACCGGCAAACCGGTCGAGCTGCACGGGGCCGACGGCCGGGAGGAGGCGACCGGTCGCGGCGTGGCGACCGTGTCGCTGGCGTTATTGAAGAAGGAGAACCGCCCCCCGGAGCAAACGACCGCCGCCGTGCAGGGGTTCGGCAACGTCGGCACCTACACCGCGGAGTTCCTGCACGAGGCCGGCGTGAAGATCCGCGGCGTCTCCGACGCCTACGGGGCGGTCTGGAACGACGAGGGGCTCGATATCCCGGCGCTGCTGACGCACAGCCGCGAGACCGGCGGGGTGAAGGGCTTCGTCGGCGGGGACGCCCTCGACGGCGGGGCGTTGCTCACCAGCGACGTGGACCTGCTGATCCCCGCGGCGATCGGCGGGGTGCTCACCGCCGAAAACGCCGGCCACGTGCGGGCCAAATACGTCGTCGAGGCCGCCAACAACCCCACCCGGCCGGAGGCGGACGAGATCTTCCACCGCAACGGCGTGCAGGTCGTCCCGGACATCCTCGCCAACGCCGGCGGGGTGACCGTCAGCTATTTTGAATGGGTTCAGAACCGCCAGCACTTCAAATGGGACAAGTCCCGGGTGCGGAACGAACTCGACAAGATCATGAACGCCAGCTTCGACGCCGTCTGGGAACGGGCGACGACGAAGAAGGTCCCGCTGCGGACCGCCGCCTACCTCGTCGGCATCGGCCGGGTCGGCCGGGCGACGGTGCTGGCCGGCATCTGAACGGGCGGCGCCCGCCCGCGGAGCGGGGGGAGACGCTTCAGTCCCGCGGAGGGGAGCGTGCGGGGATTCACGGTGACGACGGCCCTAACGCGAACTATCGTTGAGTCGCTCGCCCCGTCCCGCTCCCCTCCCGTCGTAATGCCCGCCACCCTCGCTTCGGCCGCCCGCAAAACGCCCTCCGCCAAGTCGCCCACTGAAATGGAGCGGGACGACAAAGACAAAACGGCCGGGCCGGGCGCCGCGGCGTCGAACCGGGCGGGCCTCTCCGTGGCGGAACTTGTCGCCATGGATCAATCCGACCAGGACGCCCCCGCCGTCGCCCCGGCCGATCTGGAGGTCTGTCCGGCGTTCGCCAAGTTAACGAATTCCCAGCGGCGGGAGTTTCTGGATCTCGCCAGCCGGCACCGTTTCCAAGCCGGCGAGACGATTCTTGAGGAGGGCCGCGAGACCCGCTGCCTGTGGTTCATTCTCTCCGGCGCCTGCGAGGTGGTGAAAACGCTGCCGGAGGGCGGCGACCGCGTGCTGGCGACCCTGGAGGCCGGGGCGTTGTTCGGCGAAATGAGCTTCTTCAGCCCCGGCCCGCACTCCGCCAACGTGCGGGCGACCAGCGACTGCACCGTGCTCCGCATGACCGCGGAGAATTGGGCCGTGCTGGAGCAGATCGGCCTGCGGCCGGCCTTCCACATCGCCCGGCACACCGCCGCGGTGATGAGCGACCGCCTCCGCCGCATGGACGAGTGGATCACCCGCGTGCTGGACGAAACCCCCGATCCCGCCGCCCGGGCGAAGCGGAACGACGAGTGGAACGAATTCCGCCGCAAGTTGTTCAACGGCTGAGGCGGCCAAGCGAAGCTGCCGGGTCGGGACGTCAAACACCACAACCCGCAGCGTCAGCGAGAGCCCTCCGGACGGCGGATACGGTCGCCGAAGGCGTGCGACGCCCGCATCCTTCGCTGACTTTGAGGTCGTCTTGCGACGGCCTCGACGCCGGAGCCGTGGCTCCAGCTTGGCGGGGCGTGCGGCGAGGTGGGGCTGACAGACGAGGCCCCGGACGCGAAGATGGGGGCGACCCGATCGAGAAATACGTCATGTCCGACCACGCCGAACTCGCCTCCGAGCTGTCCCGCGACGCCAAGCAGGCCAGCCGCGAACTCGCCCTCGCCTCCGCCGCCGTCAAGAACGAGTGGCTCCGCGGCTGCGCCGCCGCGGTGCGGGCGAACGCCGAACAACTCGCCGCCGAAAACGAGCGCGACCTCGCCGCCGCCCCGGACTTCGGGCTGACCGAGGCCCAGGTCGACCGCCTGCGGCTCACCCCGGCCCGGCTGGAGTCCGTCGCGGTCGGCCTGGAAGAGGTCGCCAACCTGCCGGACCCCGTCGGCGAGATCATCGACGGCTCCCGCCGCCCCAACGGCATTGAGCTGACCCGCGTGCGGGTCCCGCTGGGGGTGGTGTTCTTCATTTACGAAAGCCGCCCGAACGTCACCGCCGACGCCGCCGCGTTGTGCGTGAAAAGCGGCAACGCGGTGATTCTGCGGGGCGGCAAAGAGGCGTTCCACAGCAACACGGCGCTGCACAAAATTCTGGCGGATCAATTGGAGGAACACGGCCTGCCGCGGGCCGCCGTGCAGTTGGTGCCAACCACCGACCGGGCCGCCGTCGGCGAGTTCCTCAAGCGCCGCGGCGAGATTGACGTCGCCATCCCCCGCGGCGGCAAAGGGCTGATCGAACGCGTCACCCGCGAGGCGGCGATGCCCGTCATCAAGCACTTCGACGGCGTCTGCCACCTCTACGCCGACGCCGCCGCGGACCTCGATATGGCCGTGGATCTGACCGTCAACGGCAAGACCCAGCGGCCCGGCGTCTGCAACGCCCTGGAAACGCTGCTGGTCCACGAGGACGTCGCCGAGGAGTTTCTGCCCAAGGTCGGCGCCGCGCTGACGGAGAAGGGGGTCGAACTCCGCGGGTGCGAACGCACCCGGGCGATCCTGCCGGACGCCAAGCCGGCGACCGCCGAGGACTGGGACACGGAGTACCTCGCCCTGATCCTCAGCGTGAAGGTGGTGAAGGATCTGCATGCGGCGGTCGATCACGTCTCCGCCCACGGCAGCGGGCACACGGAGGTGATCGTCACGAAGGACCTCGCCGCCGCCCGGCGGTGGGAGGCCGCCGTGGACGCCGCCGCGGTGGTGGTAAATTGCTCCAGCCGGTTCCACGACGGCAGCGAGTTCGGCCTCGGGGCGGAGATCGGCATCTCCACCGACAAGCTGCACGCCCGCGGCCCCTGCGGCCTCAAGGAACTGACCAGCTACAAGTACCTCGTCCGCGGCGAGGGGCAGGTGCGGGAGTAGGTGCGGGAGTAGGTGATCCGTCCCGGAGGAGCGGCGCGGGAGCGTCGACTCCTCATGACGAAAGAGGAACGTCGAATCACGAAGTGGGGCGGGTCCGCCCCACTTCGCTTCGTCATTCGGCATTCGCCATTCCGCCCGGGTGACGTACAACCGCCGGACACCCCGCGTGCCCGCCCGATGCCTGACGTCCTCACCGAGTCCGAAGTCGAATCGCTGCTCGCGGCCCTGGAGCCGGACGGGCCGGCGGCGACCGCGCCCGTCAGCCGCGGCGACGCCTCCGCGGACGGCGTGGCCCTCTACGACTTCAAACGGCCGGAGCGAGTCTCCAAGGAGCAGATCCGAGCCCTCCGCGGCCTGCACGAAGGATTTAGTCGGGAGTTCGGCGCCGGGTTGTCGAACCTGATGCGGACGATCGTCGAGGTGAAGCTCGTCGCGGTCGACCAGCTGACCTACGGCGAGTTCCTGTTCAGTCTGGAGAACCCGACCTGCTTCAACCTGCTGCGGGCGGCTGGTCTGGACGGGCACATGGTGCTGGAACTGAGTCCGGCGGTGGTCTACCCGCTGGTCGACCGCCTGCTGGGCGGCGGCCGCGGGGCCGCCGCGGGCGACCCGCCGCCGGACCGCCCGCTGACGGACATCGAAAGCCGGCTGGTCGGCCGAATGACGTCGCTCGCCGTCGAGGCGTTGGACCGCACGTGGGAGTCGCTGGCGACGTTGCAGCTCTCGCTGGTGCAAACCGAGAGCAATCCGCAACTCGTGCAGGTGGTTCCCCCGAACGAGGTCGTCGTGCTGGTGGCGTTCGAACTGACGCTGGGCGAGGCGCGGGGGATGATGAACCTCTGCATCCCGTTCAACACCCTCGAACCGATCGCGGCCCGGTTCAGCGGCGACGCCTGGAGCAGCTACGGCAAACGCAGCTCCGACCCCCGCGAGCGCGTCGTGCTGGACCGCGGCGTGAGCCGCGCCCGCGTCCCGCTGGACGTCACCCTGGCGACGACCACGCTGACGGCCCGCGACCTCGCCGACCTGGCCCCCGGCGACGTGATCCTCACGGAGTGCGACAGCCGCGAGGGCCTGGAGTTGCGGGTGGGCGGCAAGCCGGCGTTCCGCTGCCGACCCGGGGCGTTGCGGGGGCACAAGGCGGTCCGGGTGACGGGGCCGGTGCTCAAGCCGGTCGACCCCCGTTCGGCGCCCCCCGACGAGGTGAAAACCGCCGCCGAGACGCCGTCGAACGCATCGGCGGGCGTTGGTTCTTGACGGGCCGCCGTCGGGCGGCTAGATGTTCGCACAGATGTCCGGGACGCCCGAAGCCGCTACAATCGGTTCGCGTCCCCCCGTCGCCCGTATCTCGCCCCTCAGTCCGACCGCAAGGCCCCTCCCATTCGTCGTCCCCCCCGCGAAGACCGCACCGCAACCGACAAAGACGCCCAGCGGATCAACGAACAGATCCGCCTCTCCCCCGTCCGCGTGGTTGACCAAAACGGCGAGATGCTCGGGGTGATCCCGACCGAGCAGGCGATGGAAACCGCCCGCTCCGCCGGAATGGACCTGGTGGAGGTCGCCCCCAACGAGCGGCCGCCGGTCTGCCGGATTATGGACTACGGCAAGTTTAAGTATCAGCAGAAGAAGCGGTCCCAGAAGGGCAAGGGCGGCCATCACGGCCAGATCAAAGAGGTCCGCCTGCGGCCCAAGACCGGCGACCACGACATCGAGTTCAAGATGAAAAAGGCCCGGGAGTTCCTGGGCCACCGCGACAAGGTGAAGGTCAACATCCTGTTCCGCGGCCGCGAGAACGCTCACCACGAACGGGGCCGCGAGATCCTGTTCAAAGTGATCGAGGATATGGACGATATCGCCAAGGTCGAGAAGCCGCCCGGCATGGAGGGCGGCCGGATCATGAGCACCGTCCTGGCGCCGAAGTAGCCGCCGTCGATCCCGTGATGCGGAGGCCCGGCCGGGCCTCCGCATTTCATTTTGCGCGGACTGGACTGCCCGCCGCCGCGTCGCTACCGTTCCCGACCCTCCGTTTCCGCCAGAGCCCCGCCAGCCCGCCGCACCGTTATGCCCAAGCAGAAGACCCACAAGGGCATGAAAAAGCGGTTCAAGATCACCGCGTCCGGCAAAGCCACCCACCGCAGCGCCAACCGCGGACACAAGTTGTCCAGCAAGTCGGCGTCGCGCAAGCGGCACCTGCGGACCGAGGGTCTCGTCACCGGGACGATGGCGAAGAAGATCGCGGAAGCGATCGCCCCCGGCAAATAGTTCGATCGTCGTTCGCCGCTCTCTCGACGAGGGCGGCTGATCCCCGCCGTTTTTCTCTCCCCCGCTGGGGCTTCGGGCGTAAGTCGGCTGCGTGCCGCCCCGGGTTCCGCACAACCCCGTCAGTTCAATGCGCGTCCGTATCGGGTCCGCCCGGAACAAGAAGAAGAACCGCCTCTTCCGTGAGGCCCGCGGCTTCCGCGGCGGTCGCAGCAAGCTGCTGCGGACGATGAAGGAATCGATCATCCGCGCCCGGGCCTACGCCTACCGGGACCGGAAGACGAAAAAGCGGGTCTTCCGCCGCCTCTGGATCACCCGTCTCTCTGCCGCCTGCCGCGCCCGCGGCCTGCGGTACAGCGAGTTCATCCACGGCCTGCGGAACGCCAACATCGAGTTGGACCGCAAGACGCTCTCCGAGCTGGCGATCCACGAGCCGGCCGTGTTCGACGAAGTCTTCGAGCAGGCCAAGGCCGCGATTCCGGCGACCGCGGCGTAGCCGCGAAGCATCAAGGACCAAGAACTCAAGAACCAAACCGGGTCGCGGGGCTTGATGCCGTCGTCCGTCCGTTTTGGTTCTTGATCTCTTGGAAGTTGGAGCTTCCCCCATGTCCGACCCCACCGCCGCGTTCGCCGAGTACGAGCGCGAAGCCACCGCCGCCCTCGCCGCCGCGGCGACGCCGGAGGATCTCGAAGCCGCCCGGATCGAGTTCCTCGGCAAAAAGCAGGGCCGGCTGCGCGACCTCCAGAAGTCTCTCGGTTCCGTGCCGAAGGAGGACAAGCCGGCGGTCGGCAAGGCGTTCAATGAGGTGAAGACTCGGGTGCAGGCTGCGCTGGACGCCCGGCAGGCGGAGTTGGAATCCGCCGAGGGCGCCGCCGCCGCGGACGCCCTCGACGTCACGCTGCCGGGCCGGGCGCCGCACGCCGTCGGGGCGGTGCACCCGCTGACCCGCACGATCGCCGAGTTCAAGACGATCCTCGGCCGGCTCGGCTTCGCTGCGGTCGAGGGGCCGGAGGTCGAGGACGAGCGGCACAACTTCAACGCCCTCAACATTCCGGACGACCACCCCGCCCGGGACCCGCTCGAGAACTTTTACCTGTCCGCGGCGTCGGTCGGGAAGGGTGGGGGGCCGCTACTGTTGCGGTCGCAGACCAGCACGGTGCAGATCCGCGTGATGGAGCAGAACCCGCCGCCGGTGCGGGTGATCTCCATCGGCCGCGTCTATCGGCCGGACACCATCGACGCCACGCACCACTGCCAGTTCCACCAGATGGAAGGGCTGATGGTCGGCGAGGGCGTGACGATGGCCCACCTCAAGACGGTGCTGACGCTGTTCTGCCGGGCTTACCTCGGGGAGGGCACGAAGGTGCGGTTCCGGCCGAGCTTCTTCCCGTTCACCGAACCCAGCGTGGAGGCCGACGCCCTCTGGCACGGCGCCGGCACCGGCGACGGCGGCGAGGAGGGCCGCTGGCTGGAACTGGGCGGCGCCGGGATGATCGATCCGAACGTGCTGAAAGCGGTCGGCTACGACCCGGAGCGGGTCAGCGGCTTCGCGTTCGGCTTCGGCATGGAACGCTTCTGCATGATGCGCCACGGCATCAGCGACATCCGCCTGCTGACCGAAAACGACGTGCGGTTCCTACGACAGTTCGGCTGAGTCCCTTCGTTCGCCGCACGGGCGTTCGCCGCTCTCTTAAAAGAGCGGCTAGTTTTCGTCTCGCTCCGCGACGGTCAGTTGCCCGTCGCAGAATTTGCAGCTGACGAGCTGGCCGACGTACTTCACGCCGACGCGGATCTCCTTCTGACAGTGCGGGCAGTCCGCCAGGAAGGCGACCCGGCGTTCGGCGTCGCCGGCGGTCATCGGCTCGCCGCACTTCTTGCAGGCGACGGGCACGCCGGCGTATTTCGCAGCGATCCGCAACTCCTCGCCGCAGCCCGGGCAGCGGGTCCGTTCGGCCTTGGGACGCACGAGCGCCGGGCCGTCCGCCTCGGCCAGGGGGGCGAACTCCGGCGGGGCGAACTCGTGGTGGGACAGCTCCGGGTCCAGCAGCGTGCGGCAGGTCGGGCACCGCAGCACCTTTGGCGGCACGTCCTCGCCGCACCCGGGGCAGGGGCCCCCATTCCACGCCGGCATCAGTTTCGACTCGTCACGAAGGTGCGGTGAAGGCGGCCAGCGTACCGCGACCGACGGTTGGGGTCAGCGAGCCGCGGCCTGGATCAGTCGCCCGGCGCCGGTCCCAGCGGGAGACAAACGAGCCGATCCTCCAAGCGGAAAAAGACCCGGTCGCGGGACACCGCCGGCGTGGCGCTGCTGGCCGCGCCCAGTTCCGTCTTCCCGAGCAGGCGATATTCGTCGTCGGCGGCCAGCACGGTGACGACGCCGTCCTCGGTCACGCAGATCAGCTTCTCGCCGATGACGACCGGGGAGCCGCTGTAGTTCCCGCCGACCCGCTCCGCCCAGACGGCCTCGCCGGTCTCGGCGTCCAGCGCGGTGACGACGCCGCGGTCGCCCCAGAGGAACAGCAGGCCGTTCGCGGCGACCGGCGTGGGCACGTAGGGCAGGGAGCGGGTGCGTTCGACTTCGACCTCGCCGGTGTCGAGGTCGGCGCCGATCAGCAGCTTGCCGGCCCCGCCGGCGCCGCACTGGGCCCACGCCTTGCCGCCGGCGATCACCGGGGAGGCGACGACCCGGGCGGGGAACTCGCCGGTCCGCCACAGCTCCGCCCCCGTGGCGGCGTCGAGGGCCACGATGCCCGCCGCCCCGCTGGCGGTCAGCAGGGCCAGCGGCTTCCCCGGCCGCCGCAGCACGACCGGCGTGGCGTAGGCGACCTCCCGGCTGTCCCGGGCGGCGGTCCAGACGGTCTCGCCGGTGGCGGCGTCCAGCGCCAGCACGCCGCCGTCGTCGTCCTGATCGTTGGAGAGCACGAGCAACTCCCGCACGGCGTTCGCCCCCGGGGCGTCCTCCGCCGGCACGTCCACCCGCACCGGGCTGGTGCCGTGGCCGTGCTGTCCGCTGAAGGGGCCGAGGTCCCGCCGCCACACCGGCTCGCCGGCGTGGGTGAAGGCGCTGAGGACGATCCGCTCCCCGTCGGAGAATAGCGCGAACACCCGTTCGGCGTCGGCGGCGGGGGTCGAGGAGGCGGGGTCGTTCTTGGCGTGCAGGCTGGGCTCGGCCGGCGGGCCGTCCGGGTTCAGGGTCACCTCCCGCGTCCAGACGATCGCCCCGGTGTCGACCTTCAGGCGGATCAGCCACCGCCGGGGGCCGTCCGCGGAGGTGACGAACGCCGCGTCGCCCCACACCGTCGGGCTGGACACGCCGGTCCCCAGCAGCGGGGCGTTCCAGGCGAGGTCGTCGGTGGTGAACGTATCCGGGAAGGTCCCGGCGGCGACGCCGGCGCCGTCCGGGCCGCGGAACCGCGGCCACTGATCGGCGTCGGCCGGCCGGGCGTCCGCGGGCGACGGATCGGCGGGCGCGGCGCAGGCGAGGGCCGCGAACAGCAGGGGGGCGGCGAGCACGGGCGGGCGGTCCGGGGAGAAGACGAGCGGAACGAGACGGTGCACCTTCTTCACGGCCCGCCCCGTTCGCAACTGCTCCGGCGGATGCGTTTCGGGGGAGGTCTGCGGCGGGCGGGCCGTCCGCGGCGGGCGAACCGTCGGCGGCCGGGCGATAGACTGCCCCCGATGAGCGCCGCCCCGTCCCGTCCGCCGACCGCCTACCTCGCCACCCGCGGCGGGGCCGGCTGGCGGGACCTGTACCGGCTGGACCCGGCGGCGACCACGACGGTCGGGCGGTCGATGGACTGCCGCGTGACCCTCGCCGACGAACGCGCCAGCCGCCGCCACGCGGAGGTGTTCGTGCCGACCTCGGGCGAGGGCGCCGGCCGGTGGCACGTCCGCGACCTCGACAGCCGCAACGGCACGGCGGTCAACGGCGAGACCGTGCCCCCGGACGTCCCCCGGGCGTTGGAGGAGGGGGACGAACTGACGGTCGGCGAAAGCTGCCTGATCTTCACACACGATCCCGCCGCCCCGCTGCCGGAGGAAGACGACGGTCTGGAGGGCGAGACCCGCGGCGGGACGCTGCCGGCGGCGGCCGGCGGGACGGCGGAGGCGCCGAAGATCCTCGCCCGGCGGCGGGACACCCGGCTGTCGGGGCGGTCGCCGGAGGGGCCGGCCGCCGGCGATCGGCGGGCCGCAACGCTGTACCGGCTGGCGCTGGCCCTCGGCTCGGCCCACGACGCCGCCGCGGCCGGGGAGGCGGCGCTGGACGTGCTGCTGGACCGCACCTCCGCCGACATCGGGGCCGTGCTGTTGCTCGTCGGGGACGAATCCGACGCCGCCGGGGCCGAGGACCCCGACGCCCACCGGCGGGCCGTCCGCACGGCCCGCCGGCTCAGCCTCGTCGCCCACCGGGCCCGCACCGACGGGCCGTACCGTCTGGTCAGCGAGAGCCTCTCCCGGGCCGTGCTGGCCGGCGGGGAGGCCGTGCTGGCCGAGGACCTGGACGACGACGACCGCCTCGCCGGCCGCGACAGCCTGGGCCAACTGCGGGCCGAAAGCCTGATTTGCGCCCCGCTCCGCCCCGTGCCGGACGGAACGGACGGGGCTGACGGCACAGACAAGGCCGACGATCGCATCGCGGGGCTGGTGCACCTGTATTCGTCGGACCCGGACAACCCGCTGGACTCGGGGGACCTCGACTTCACCCTCGCCGTCGCGGATCAACTCGCCCTGGCCCTGGCGAACCTGCGGGACCGGGACGACCTCGCCCACGACCGGGAGGAGCTGACGAAGCGAACCGAATCGCTGGCCGCGGGGCTGTCGAAGGCGGAGCGGGTCAACGCCACGCTGCGGCGCTCCCTGCTGGACGGGGACGGGCCCGGCGGCGGGGAGATGATCGGCGCCAGCGGCCCCACCGAGGCGCTGCGGGAGGACGTCCGCCGCATCGCCCCGACCGACGCCACGGTGCTGATCCGCGGGGAGAGCGGCGTCGGCAAGGAGCTGGTCGCCCGGGCGCTGCACCGCCACAGCCGTCGTTCGTCCGGTCCGCTGGTCACGATGAATTGCGCCGCCCTGAGCGAATCGCTGTTGGAAAGCGAACTGTTCGGGCACGAAAAAGGCGCCTTCACCGGGGCCACGGCCAAGACGGTGGGCAAGTTCGAGGCCGCCGACGGCGGCACGCTGTTCCTGGACGAGGTCGGGGAGATGAGCCCGGCCATCCAGGCGAAGTTCCTGCGGGCGCTGGAGGGGCACGCCTTCGAGCGGGTCGGCGGACGGGAACCGATCCGCTGCGACGTGCGGGTCGTCGCGGCGACCAACCGCGACCTCGAAGCCGCGGTGGAGAAGGGAGCCTTCCGGGAGGACCTTTATTTCCGCCTGCACGTCGTCACGTTGCAGGTCGAACCGCTGCGGAACCGGCCCGAGGATGTCCCGCTGCTGGCGGAGCACTTCCTGAAGGTCAGCTCCGCCCGGGCCGGCCGCTCGATCGAGGGCTTCAGCGACGAGGCGGCGGAGTTGCTGACCGAGTACCGCTGGCCCGGCAACGTGCGGGAGCTGAAGAATGCGGTGGAGCGGGCCGTCGCCCTCTGCCGCGGCGACGAGATCGAACCGGAAGACCTGCGGCTGACGGCGTTCAACCCGCCCGCCGCCCCGGGCCGCGGCGACGCCCCCGACGACGCCGGCCCGGCCCGGCGGGCCGGATACCGGTCCGTCTCCCTGGAGGTGTTGGAGCGGGAGCACGTTCTCGCGACGCTGAAGCACACCGGCTGGAACAAGTCGCGCGCGGCGTCAATCCTCGGGATTGAACGCAGCACGTTGGATCGCAAATTGAAGAAGTACGGCGTCGAGCGACCCGGGGCGGACGCGTGACGTCCCCGAGACGCCCGGCGTCACCCCGAGATGCCCGGCGTCACCCCGAGAAGCCCGGCGTCGGGCGGAGGCGGGGCCGGCGTTCGGGCATGTGAACAGAAGTTCGTAGGACAACGTCGGGCGCCCGCGGGCCCTGCGTCAGGTTGTCGCCCGGGGGGTCGATAGGGGCGTTGCCGGTTCGGCGAAAAACGGGGACTTGAGAGTGCCGGAATGGCCCGGTTCTGCCAAGATTTTGTTGACACAACGCACCGCGGGCGGAGAATCAGCCCTCCGGCTCATCGGGTCGCCCCCGGTTCACCCGCACGGTGCGGGCGGGCGACGGCGACCCGGCCGACGGAGTCCCTTCCCCGGCCTGCACGATGCGGCGGCCTGGACTCCTTCCGCCACCCCGCCGCCTGACCGTTCGTTCGCCCGCAGAGTGGGCGACGGCCGGATTCGCTCGCTTTTGCGGCGGGGCCTCACCTGTTTTCCACACCACCGTTCCTTATTCCGACACCGGGACGCCGCTCCCGGTTCGCCGTAACGACCGCCGACTCCGACCCCGGACGCCTCGCCCCGGACGGACGCCGGCCTGACGAAAAGAAACTACGCTCATGTCGCTGCAGTTTTCCGCTCCCACCTTCGCCGACGACGGTCTGGCCGTTGACGATCTGCCCATGGAGGGCTTTCAGGAGATGGAGGGGGTCGGCGACGGCTTTACGGACGAAGCGGATTTCCTGGCGATGGGCATCGACCCCGCCCGCCCGACCGAAGCCAAGCCCGGCAGCGAAGACAAGGTGCTGGTCCTCGCCGCCCGCTACGCCGCCGGCCTGCCCCTCTGGCACACCGACGACTGCTGCGACCACGCCCCGGACCGCTTCGCCGGCATCCTCGCCGGTTTCGGCGTCGGCAACTGATCGGCTGACCTGAGTCGAGCCGCGAACGACCCGGCCGCCGACGGCGTCCGGGTCGTTGCATGCGCGGGCGGGACAGTCAGGACAGCGGCCGCGGGACGACGTGATCCCGCACCCACGCCGTCAGTTCCTCCCGCGTGAGCGTGCCTGCGGCAAGAGCGAGGATTGTCGCTTCGGCGTCGTCATCGTCCGCGGAGAGTGCGTGATCGTTGATCCGGAGGAAAACGTCCATCGCGAGGAGTCCGACGCGTTTATTTCCGTCAACGAACGGATGATTCGACACGAGCGAGAATCCCACGGCCGCCGCCTGTTCGACGAGCGTCGTGTAAGCGTCGTGTAGAGGAGACGTCCGCCGAAGGAGGTCGTCGGCTGCGCGACCGCAGATTCGAGCAAGCCCCGATCTCGTAAACCGGTGGAGCCTCCGTGGCGTCGGATGGTCGCCGCTTGAAGTTCGAGAACTTCTTCCATAGTCAGAAAGCTCGCCGGATCGCTCACGCGAGCCTCCGGAGGACCTCGTCGTTCTTGTCGAGCGAATGTTGCATCGCATCGGAGAACCGGGCGCGGCGGGCGAGCCACTCGTCCAAGGCGAGTTTCAGCACATCCGACGGCGGGATCGCGGCACGCTCGGCCTCTTCGTAGAGCCGACGCAGACGCTCGGGCTCCAGTTCGACGGTTAGCGTGGTGGCGGCGTTCATATTGAACCGGACAGGCAGGGCGGTGAGCCGGTTCAGTGTAACGGTCCCGACGGTCGGTCGGTCAGGGCTTGGCCAGCTTGAACAGCGTCTCGTCGGTTCGCAGGTAGATCGCCCCGCCGCTGACGGCCGGGGAGGCGAGGGTGCGGCCGGGGAGTTCGTTCACGGCGAGTTCGCGGTACTCCTCGCCGGGGGCGGAGACCGTGCAGCGGCCGTCCTCGTCCAGCCAGTAGATGCGGCCGTCGGCGTAGATCGGCGAGGCGGAGAAGTTCCCCCCCAGCCGCTCCGTCCAGACGACCTCGCCGGTCTGGGCGTCCACGCAGGAGGCGACGCCCTTGTCGCTGACGAAGTACAGCAGGTCGCCGATCAGCAGCGGGCTGGGCGTATTGGGCCCGCCGCGGGAGACGTCCCAGGCGACGGCGTCCTCGGCGGCGTCGACGGGGCCGTCGTCGTCCGGCGGGCCGGCGGCGAGGGCTTCGGCAAGGTCGATCGCCAGAACCGTCGGCCGCATGAAGCCGGTGGAGAGGTAGACCTTCCCGTGTCCGACCACCGGGCGGGGCGTGACGCTGAAGCCCTCGTAGGGCACGGCCCACAGCTCCTCGCCGTCGGCCGGGTCGTAGGCGACGATCATGTTCGTCGCCGGGCTGAGGATCTGCTGGTCCGCGGGGCCGTCGCTGTCGCCCCCGTCCGAGGGAACCTGGACGACGAGGGGAGTGGCAAAGGAAAAGGTCTTGGTGGCGCCGACGTTCGGCCGGTCCTTCCGCCACTTCGTTTCGCCGGTGAGGGCGTCCAGGGCGATGACGAACGGGTCTTCGCCGCCGTCGCAGGGGAGGAACAGGATCGGCCCGCCCTCGACGTTTTGCACCAGCGCCGGCGAGGGGCCGCCGCCGTGGACGGGCGGGTAGTCGATGTCGTCCCGCTTCCACACCACGGCGCCGTCGTCGGCCTTGAGGCGGGCGGTGGCGTTCGGGCCGAAGTGCACGAACAGGGCGCCGTCCTCGGCGGAGCCGTCGGCCAGGCGGGCGAAGATCGGCGTGGGGCTGGCCCGGCTGTTTTTGCTGTGCATCCGCTCCTCGGTCGATTTGCGGAACAACTCCGTCTCCCAGACGACCGACCCGTCCTCCGTGGAGAGGCAAAGGGCCGACAGCGTCGCCGCGCCGTCCTCCGGCTCCGCGGCGGCGGTGAGGTAGACGCGGTCGCCGACCACCACCGGCGAGGACCAGCCCGGCGGGGTGTCGACCGCCCAGGCGACGTTCTTCGTCTCGCTCCACTCGACCGGCAGCCCAGTCTCGTCGGCGGGGGCGTGGCCTTGGGCGTCCGGACCGCGGAACTCCGGCCAATCGCCGGCGGGGGCCGCGGCCGCGGCGGTGAGGGCGAACAGGAACGGGAGGGAGCGGTTCATGTCGAAAGCGTACCGGCGTCGCAGTCCCGCGTCCCGCGGTCACTCCCACCGGCCCCACGGGGCGCCGTTCCACGGTTCGAAGTCCCGGCCGGTCTTCTCCGCGACCTCGGCCAGCTTGGCGGCGGCGCGGCGGCGGGGGGAGCGGTCGAGTTGCTGGAGGTCGAGCACGATCTCCCCCGGCCGGCCGGACGGGTGCAGGACGTCCAGTCGGGTCAGGAAGTCGCCCCGCTGCCGTTCGTAGAGCGGGAACCGGACCGGTTCGTCCGCTGGCGCGTCGTCGGGCCGTTCGAACGGGCTCCACCGCGGCTTCCGGGTCGGACCGAGCGGCGGGAAGGCGGTGACGAACTGCGTCCACAGCGGGCGGCCGAGTCGCGGCTCCAAGCCCGCCACGACGGAGAGCAACCCGGTCCGGTCGAGGTCGCCGGGGCGAACGTCAGCGGATTCCAGCGTCGGATCGTCCGGCAACTCCCGCAGGACGGGGAGGGCGAACGGCGCCAGGTCCGTCCAGGGGAGGCGAACCGAGAAGTCGACCCAATCCGTGCCTGCCAACGCGGCGTCGAGGACGTCCGGATCGCCGGAGCAGTCCGACCGACGGACGAGCGGCTTCGGCACGCCCAACATGGTCGGCTCGTTCCGCGTGCTGCGGGTGACGGCGACGACCGGAGGGGCGTGCTCCGCCCAATGACGACGGATCGGATCGGGCAGCCCCCGGTCAGAGGCCTTTTTCGCTCCCGATTTGCGGAGCGACGCCACGACGAACCGCCATTCGCCCGACTCGGTCGAGTAGACCGAATAGCAAGTCGCTGCGTCGAAACGGAACTGGAACGGCGGCGGGGGCTGCTCCCCGCTCGCGAGCAGGTCGACCGCCGCACGGGCGAACCCGGACAGATCGCCGCCGACGTCCTCGGAGTAAAGGGCGGCGAAAGCGAGGTCTCCGGGCTCGTTATTGGCCGCCCACCGCGGCCAGACGGGCGGCAATGCGGCGTACCACTCCAACCACTGCACGTCCCGCTTGCGGTAAAGCGGTTTGCCGAGAGTCAGAGCGCCCGCAACGGCGTCGGCCGCCTGCGCGGCCTCCGCCGGGTCGTCCAGTCGCAGGGCCGCGGAGGCGAGATCCGGCATCGGATCGTCAGGAGGAGGGGGCCTCGACCTTCACCACTTCCAGCGTGACGGTGCCGGTCGGCTTCTCCACCTTGGCCTTCTGACCGACTTTCTTGCCCATCAGCGCCTCGCCGACCGGGGTGGCGGTGAGGATCTTCATCGGCTCGGCCATGTAGTCGTCCTCGCCGGGGCCGACGAGTTCGTAACGGCTGATCTCGCCGTCTTCGTCCTTGACGGTCACGACGCAGCCGAAGGCGACCTTGTCGGAGGGCAGGTCGCCGACCTCGACGATCTGGCAGTTCGCCAGCTTCGTTTTCAGCTGGGCTGCCTTGGCGTTGAGCATGCCCTGGGTCTCCCGCTGGCCGTGGTACTCCGCGTTTTCGGAGAGGTCGCCCTCCTCGCGGGCGGTCTTGATGGCCTCGCGGCAGCGGGGGAGGAGGACGGTTTCGATCTCGTGGATCTCCGCCTTGAGCTTGTCGTACCCCTCGCGGGTGATCGGCTGGCGTTCCATTGGGTGAGCCCGGTGCGTGGAGAACGTGAATCGCTGAGCCGACAACGGCGCAAACGACCGGGGGACGCCACGTTGGGCGTCCCCCGGTCGTTGCGGCGGTCGGCGGGAAGACCTCAGTGTAGGCGCGCGACCGCCGCCCGTCAGGTGTGCGGGCGGCGGCGGGCCGAATGCGTCAGACCTTCTCCCAACTGCGATCCGCGGCGCTCTTGAGCACCGCGTCGCAGACCTTCTGCGTGTCGAGGGCGTCCCGGAACGTCGGGCCGCTGAACTCGCCCCCGTCGAGGCTCTTGGCGAAGTCGACGAACTGGTGCACGAAGCTCGTCTCGTAGCCGACGGACAGGCCGGGGACCCACCAGTGGTCCATGTAGGGGTGTTCGCCGCCGTTGTCCGTCACGTGTACGCTCTTCCAGCCGCGGGTCACGCCCTCGTCGCGGTAGTCGAAGACCTCCAGCCGGTGCAGATCGTGCAGGTCCCAGCGGAGGGACATGTTCTCGCCGTTGATCTCCAGCGTGTAGAGCGCCTTGTGGCCGCGGGCGTAGCGGGTGCTCTCGAACAGGCCCAGCGAGCCGTTCTCGAAGTGGCAGAGGAAGGCGCAGGCGTCGTCGATGGTGACCTTCTGCTTCTCGCCGGTCTCCTGGTGGGTGCGTTCCTTGATGAACGTCTCCGTCATCGCGGAGACGTCGGAGACGCCGCCGTTGAGCCAGAGGGCGGTGTCGATGCAGTGGGCCAGCAGGTCGCCGGTCACGCCGCTGCCGGCCGCGGCGGCGTCGAGGCGCCACAGGGCCTCGCCGCCCTGTGGGAGTTCCTCGTTGATCGTCCAGTCCTGCAGGAAGTTCGCCCGGTAGTGGAAGATCCGGCCGAGCTTGCCCGCGTCGATCAACTGCTTGGCGAGCGAGACGGCGGGGATGCGGCGGTAGTTGTACCAAACGGTGTTCGGCACCCCGGCCTTCTCGACGGCGGCGACCATCTCCTGACCCTGGGCCGCGTTGAGGGCGAGCGGCTTCTCGCAGAGGATCGCCTTGCCGGCCTCCGCGGCGGCGATGGCGATCTCGTGGTGCAGGTTGTTCGGCACCGCGATGTCGACCGCGTCGATGTCGTCCCGCTTGAGCAGCTCGCGCCAGTCGGTTTCGACGGATTCGTAGCCCCACTGATCGGCGAAGGCCTGGGCCCGGTCCTTGTTGCGGGCGCAGATCGCCTTCAACACGGGCTTGCGGGGCAGGTCGAAGAAGTTGCCGGCCTGCACGTAGGCGTTGGAGTGGGCCCGGCCCATAAAGCCGTAGCCGATCAGGCCGATGTTGAGCGTGGGTTTATCAGGCATCGGGAGCGGTGCGTGGGAATGTCGAATGTTGAATGACGAATGTCGAAACGGGGGGCGAAGACTGCCGAACGACGGGTTTCGTCATTCGACATTCTTCATTTGGAGATTTACTCCCACCCGTGGGCGTCGCGGACGGCGATCATGGCCTCCAGGATGGAGTTCCAGGTCTCCTCCTTGGCCATCACGTCGTTGGGGAACATGCAGCCGTCCCAGCAGATGTGCTTGATGCCGCGGTCGGCGGCGCCGTCCAGCCAGGCGCCGGCCCGCTTGGCGATCTCCAGCTTGCCGTTGGGGTCGTTCGGCAGGCAGTGGCGGCCGGTTTTGTCGTGGGAGCCGGTGCCGTGGACGGTGGCGTCGTTCTGGGCGACGTGGAAGTCGATCGTCCAGGGCCGCAGGGCGTCGGTCATCTCCGCGTAGGCGGCGTCGAGGGTGGCCGTGTCGGACCAGTCGAAGTCCCGCGGCAGCAGGGCGTCGTCCGGGGCGTTCCAGCCCATCAGATAGAGCAGGGTGTGAGCCATGTCCGCCTGGAAGCCGACGGTCTTGGGCATATCGACTTCCTCAAGGAGCTTGATCATCTCCCGCCAGCTGTGCATGCCGGCCCAGCAGATCTCGCCCTCGGCGGCGAGGCGTTCGCCGTGGTCCTCGGCGATCTTGGCGGCTTCGCGGAAGGTTTCCGCGATCGCCCGGGTGCCGGCGTCCGGGTGCTCGGCCCAGTCGGCCGGCGGGGTGGCGGAGTCGATCCGCACCACGCCGTAGCGCCGGATGCCGATCTCCCGCAGTTCCTTGGCGATGCGACAGGCCTTCCGGATCTGCGTGAGGAACTTCTTGCGGCCCTCGCCGGGGTCCATGGCGCTGCCGCCGCCGGTCGGCTCCCACACCGGGGCGACGACGCTGCCGACCACGAGGTTCCGATAGCCGATCGACTCGGCCAGCTTCTCCAATTCGCCGCGGTCGGCGTCGATGGAGACGTGCGGATCGAACAGGAACAGGTCGATCCCGTCGAACTTCTGCCCGTTCACCTCGGCCTTCGCCGTGTGATCGAGCATCGTTTCCAGGTCGATCGGCGGGTTGTCGGTCCCGGGTTCCTTCCCGACGAGACCCGGCCAGGCGGCGTTGTGGAGCTTGGGGAGGGGGGCGGTCATCGGCGAGCGGGCTCCGTGAGGTAAATGTCGAATGAAGAATGTCGAATGAAGAATGTCGAATGACGAAAGGACTACCGCGGCGGGAGCGGTTCGGCGTTCGTCGCTTGGGTCTTGCGGTGGATGGCGGCGAAAATGCGATTCAACTCGTCCGCTTCTCTCCAGATGTCGCGTGTTTGAGCCCTTCGGTCGGGGAGCGTCCGGGCGATCATCCTGAGCCAGAACTTGCTCTCTCGCGACTCTCGTCGGCACAGGCTGATGCGATACCGGAACTCCTTGCGGCTGCCGGCGTCGTCCGCTTCGCAGTAGTTCGCGCCGACGCTGGTCGCACAGCGGACGAGTTGATCGACGACGTGATTGGTCAGCGGCGTCAGCGGGACGGTTCTGAGGAAGTCGATCACGCTCTCCGCGAAAACGCTCGTCCGCTCCTCCAAATCGAACGTTCGACCGGGAGGAGCGTCGGCACGGCGGACGGCTTCGTCATTCGACATTCCTCATTCGTCATTCACGCCGCCTTATGCGCCCCCACGTCCGGGGCGTTCACCTGGGCCTCCGGGCCGAAGTAGCGGAGGGCGACCAGCGGTTCGGTGCCGTTGTTGACGACCTCCACGCCCTCCGCCGCGGTCGGGGCGGTGACGAAGACTTCGTCCATCGTCATGTCGCCGAACTTGATCATCGCCGGGGTTTGCAGCGCCAGCCCGCCGATGCTGCCGGAGCCCTGCACGGTGATCCAGCCGTAGGCCCCGCCGTCGGTGATCGTGCACTTGGCGCCGGGCTGCACCGTCAGCTCCTTCGCCGTGAACAGCTGCGCCCCGTCGATGCGGCCGTAGACGACCCACTTGTCGACGTAGCCCTCGCCCTCGTCGGCGACGATCGGCTCCAGGTAGTTGTTGTCCTTGAAGTTGGGGTCGACGTTGCGGTCCCAGTCGAGGGCATCGACCAGGTAGGCGTTGTCGTCGTGATGTTCCTTCGGGAAATCCTTGGTCAGCAGGCTGCGGGGCACGCTGCGGCCTTCGACGAGGCTCTGATACATGCCGAACACGTCGCTGCCCCACTGCGGCTCGAAGGTCACCAGCGAGCCCGGGGCGTGCAGCACGCAGGGCGGGATGAGCCAGCCGGTGCCCGGCTTGAGGCGGTAAGCCTTGGACAGGTCGAGGATCCCGTTGTCGCCCTCGTTCCAGCGGTCGAGGCAGTCGATCACGTCCTGCTTGGTCGTGCCGGGCTCCAGGCCCATGAAGGTGTAGGGAAAATTGTTCCCGATCGCGTTCATCTGCGGGGGGAAGTAGTAGCTCTCCGGCTTGCCTTCCTGCCCGACCAGTTCGGCCTGCTCCTGGCTCTGGTGCATGTGGTGGGGGATCGGCCCCATATTGTCGAAGAACTTGCTGTAGACCGGCCAGCGGTCGTACTTGTTCCAGATGCTCTCGCCGATCGCGTCGGCCTTCAGTTCGGCGATCACCTCTTTGAGCGTGAGCCGGTCGCCGTCGTGCACGACGTAGGAGAGGCCCTCGTCCGGCGGGGCGCCCTCGTTGGCGGCGGGGGTGGTGCTGGCGAACCAGCGCTCGTCGATGCCGCCGCGTTCCTTGCCCAGCGCGTAGTAGTCCTGCGGGCGCAGCTTGAGCCGCCGGCCCGGTTGCAGGAAGGACCGAGGCACCCAGGTGGGCGACAGGCGGAGGATGCCGCCCCCGGCTTTGAGGGCGGCGGCGGCGAAGGAACTGGCGTCGGGCATGGGGGTGAGAAGAATCGGCGAGGCGACGGATCAGCCGCGGATGATGGCAGTTCCCCGATCGATGCGAAACCGACCGCGGGTCGCTCTCAGGGCGAGGCCCCGCGGGACCTCGCCGTTACACTCCCGGGCATGTCCAACGACCGCACGACCGTCGCCGTCCACGGCGCCACCGGGTACGCCGCCCGGGAACTGCTCACCATCCTGCTCCGGCATCCCGGAGCGGAGATCGTCGCCCTCACCACCCGCCGCGACGACGCCCCCCACGTCGCCGACGTGCACCCGTCGCTCCGCGGCCGGCTCGACTTGCAGTGCGAGAACCTCTCCCCGCAGGAGTTGGCGGAGCGGGCGGAGGTCGTGTTCCTCTGCACCCCCCACGGCGCCAGCATGGCCGTCGTGCCGGAGCTCCTGGAGGCCGGGGCGAAGGTGATCGACCTGTCCGCGGACTACCGCCTGAACGACCCGGCGATTTACGCCGAGTGGTACAAGCTGGAGCACACCGACGCCGCCCGCCTGCCGGAGACCGTCTACGGCCTGCCGGAGCTGTTCCGCGACGTGATCCCCGGCGCTTCCCTGGTGGCGAACCCGGGGTGCTACACGAGCACCTCGATCCTCGCCCTCGCTCCGCTGCTGGCCGGCGGGTGGATCGAGCCGACGGGGATCGTCATCGACGCCAAGAGCGGGACCAGCGGGGCCGGCCGGAACCCGAAGCTGGGCACGTTGTTCTGCGAGGTGAACGAAAGCCTCGCCGCCTACGCCGTCGGCACTCACCGGCACCAGCCGGAGATCGAGCAGGTGCTCGGCGGGGTGGCCGGGGCGTCCGTGGACGTGCTGTTCACCCCGCACCTGGTCCCGATGGACCGCGGCATCCTCGCCACGATCTACGCCACCCCGGCGAACCTCGCCGGCACGGAACGCCTGCTGGACGTGATGCGGGCGTTCTACGAGGACAGCCCCTTCGTCCGCGTGGTCGAGGACCTGCCGGGCACGAAGGCGACGACCGGGACGAACTTCTGCGACCTGACCGTCCGCACCGCGAAGGGCCGGGTGGTCGTGTTGGCGGCGCTGGACAACCTCGTGAAGGGCGCCGCCGGCGTGGCCGTGCAGAATTTCAACCTGATCACTGGCCGTTCGGAAGCCACGGGGTTCCCGGAGGTCGGGGGGTGAGGGCGCCGTCAACTGCGGGTCGCCGCCTCGGAGAGTGCGTCGTCGCCCCGGCGCACATGCACGACCGCCAGCACCAGCGTTTCGGTGGCATCAAGGCGGTACAGCACGATGTAGGGAAACGATCGAAAGCTGACGACCCGAACCGCCGGGGCCGGAATCCGTGGGTGATGGGCGTGCGACGACGGCCCGGCCGCGATCGCATCCAGACAGTCTTCGAACTCGTCCGTCAGGCGGGATGGAAGGCTGGGTTCCGAGTGCCGTACCAATCTTTCGACTCCTCGACCTCCTGCTCGGCGAGATCGAGAACCCTAAGCGGCATCGAGAGCCTCCGCTTTCGCCGCTTCTGGCGCGGTCGATCGACGAGCCGCGTCGGCGGCTCTCATGCGTGCGATGACGTCTTCCGCAGGGGAAGCGGACAGCTCCCCCCTCTGGTAGGCGGCCCACCGATCGGCCGTCAGCTTGGGAAGGTCGTCGTGCTCGCTGTCGTGAGGCCTGTCCTCCATATCGTACTCAGCCAGTCGAACGCAGAGTCGAAGTTGATCTTCCGGCGACAGCCGCCGGGCGGCGGCTTCGATCTCGGCGAGGGTGGTCATCGGGGGCGGCTCGCGGGACGGGGGAGCGGGAACGACGGACGGGGGCGCGTTCGCTACTGTACCGCCGTCCCCCGACCGACCGTAGATCCGCCGCCGCGATGCCCGCCGAGTCCGTTCCGTTGCCCGCCGGATTCTCCGCCGCGGGGCTGCACTGCGGCGTCAAAAGTGATCCGGCGAAGCGTGACCTCGCCCTGTTCGCCTCGGACCGGCCGGCGATCGCGGCGGGGGTGTTCACGCAGAACGTCGTCGTCGGCGCCCCGGTGCAGGTCAGCCGGGAGCGGGTGCCGACCGACGCCGCCCGGGCCGTGGTGATCAACAGCGGGTGCTCGAACGTCTCCACCGGCGAGCGCGGCCTGGCGGACGCCCGGGAGATGACCGCCGCCGTCGCCGCGGCCCTCGGCTGCGGGGAGGAGGCGGTGACGGTCTGCTCCACCGGGGTGATCGGGCGGTTCCTGAACATGGACGCGATCCGCTCCGGCCTGCCGCAGGTCGCCGCGGCCCTGGGCGACGCGCCGGAGAACCTGCGGGACGCCGCGGAGGGCATGCGGACGACCGACACCTTCCCGAAGATGTCGACCCGCACCCTCCCGACGGCCGCCGGCGGCGAGGCCCGGGTCAGCGGCGCGGGGAAGGGGGCGGCGATGATCGCCCCGAATATGGCCACGATGTTGGCGGTCGTGCTGACCGACGCCGCCCTCGCCCCCGCGGACGCCGACCGCCTGCTGCGGGCGGCGGTGGACCGCTCCTTCAACCGCATCAGCGTGGACGGGCACCAGTCCACCAGCGACACCGTCCTGCTGCTGGCCAACGGGGCCGCCGGGCCGTGCAACGAGGCCGCCCTCGCCGCAGGGTTGAACGCGGTCTGCGAAGAACTCGCCACGGACATCGTCCGCGACGCCGAGGGGGCGACGCACTTCGTCACCGTCGACGTGACCGGCCTGCCGACCGACGAGGAGGCGACGACCATCGCCCGGGCCGTCGCCGACAGTCCGCTGGTGAAGACGGCGATCCACGGGGCGGACCCGAACTGGGGCCGCATCATCTCCGCGGCCGGTTACGCGGGGCCGTCGTTCGACCCGGGGCGGTTCGACCTGGACGTCAACGGCCACGCCGTCTGCCGGGGCGGGGTGCCGACGGACTTCGACGAGGCGACCGTCAGCGAGTCGATCCGTTCGAACCGCGACTGCACGCTGACGCTGCACTTCAACAGCGGTCCGGGGACCTGCCGGTTCTGGACCTGCGATCTGACGGCCGAGTACGTCCGGCTGAACGCGGACTACACGACGTAGCCCGCCCGTCGGCGAAAAGTCGGGGGAAGCCCCACAGGGCTGCGGCAGACGACGCGGCGGACTGTGTTACAATCACCCGCTTCGCTTCGTTCCACGGTAGGATCCGCCCGCTTTGGCGATCGCCCCGCCCGTCGACCCCGACCACGCTCACGCCGCGTCCGCCGCGGACGATCCCCCGCCCGCGGTGCGTGCCGCGGACCCGGAGGCGTTATCCGCGCTCGACCTGGAGGCGCTGGACGCCGCCGCGGTCCGCATCGCGACCGCCCACTGGAAGCGGATGGGCCGCCGGGGCAGCTCGATGCTCTCCAAGCGGTTCTGGGACGACCGCCTGATGGAGTGGGCGATGGGCGACGAGGGCCTGAAGGTGCAGGCCTTCCGCTTCGTGGACGTGCTGCCCACCCTGCGAACGCACCGGGCCGTCACCAAGCACCTGCGGGAGTACTTCACGGATGTCTCCCGCCTGCCGGCCCCGGCGAAGCTGGCGCTGGCCGGGGACCCGAACAGCATGGTCGGCAAAGCCCTCGCCGTGGGGGCCCGCTGGAACGCCCGGCAGATGGCCGAGCGGTTCATCGCCGGGGAGACCGTTCCCGAGGTGCTGAGAAGCGTCCGCAAGCTGCGGCGGGAGGGCTTCGCCTTCACCCTCGACCTGCTGGGCGAGGCGGTCGTCTCCGACGCCGAAGCCGACGAGTACCAGCGGCAATACCTCGACCTGATCGCCGGCCTGTCCGAGAGCGTCAACGACTGGCCGGAGAACGAACCGACCGACACCGACGATCGCGGCCCGATCCCCCGGGTGAACGTCTCGCTGAAGCTGTCGGCGCTGTTCCCCCGGTTCAACCCGGCGGACCCGGAGGGCACCTACGAGGGCGTCGCGGCCCGGCTCCGGCCGATCCTGCGGCAGGCCCAGAAGTACGGGGCCTTCGTCAACTTCGACATGGAGCAGTACTCCTACAAGACGATCACCCTCCAGATCGCCAAGCGGGTGCTGACGGAGGACGAGTTCAGCGCCTGGCCGAACGCGGGGCTGGTGATTCAGGCCTACCTCCGCGACGCGGAGCAGGACCTGGAAGACCTGCGCCGGTGGGCCGAGAACCGCGGCACGCCGATCACCGTGCGGCTGGTGAAGGGGGCCTACTGGGACTACGAGACCGTCACCGCCGCGGCCCGCGGCTGGCCGGTGCCGGTGTACGTCCGCAAGCCGGACAGCGACGCCTGTTTCGAGCGCTGCACCCGGTTCCTGATGGCGCATCACGAAACGCTGCGGCCGGCGATCGCCTCGCACAACCTCCGCAGCCTCTCCCACGCCGAGGCGGCCGCCGAGGCGCTGGACGTGCCGAACGATGCCTGGGAGGTGCAGATGCTCTACGGCATGGCCGGGGAGCAGGCCGAGCTGTACCGCGACGCCGGCCGCCGCGTCCGCATCTACACGCCGTTCGGGGAGGCGATCCCCGGGATGGCCTACCTCGTCCGCCGCCTGCTGGAAAACAGCTCGAACGACTCGTTCGTCCGCCACGCCCACGACCCCGCCGCCGACCCCGCCGAACTGTTCATGAACCCCGTCACCGCCGGCGACCAGGAACCCCCCGAGCACGTGGAACTCAACCCCCCGCACGGCGGCTTCGCCAACGAACCGCTGATCGACTTCTCGATCGCCGAGAACCGCGAGGCGATGCAGGCGGCGCTGGCGCAGGTCGAAGAGGAACTGGGCGGAGAGTACTCGCTGGTCATCAACGGCCGCAGCGTGCAGCCGAACCTGAACCTCGTCTCCCGCGACCCGGCCGACGGCGTGACGGTCATCGGCAAAACGCCCGCCGCCACCCCCCGCGACGCCGCGGACGCCGTCGACGCCGCCAAGAAGGCCTTCCCCGGCTGGATGCGCACCGGGGCGGACCACCGCTGCGAATACCTCGAACTCGCCGCCGAGGGCCTGAAGCACCGCCGGTTCGAGCTGGCCGCCTGGATCGTGCGGGAGGTCGGCAAACCGTGGGGGGAGGCCGACGCCGACGTCGCCGAGGCGATCGACTTCCTCAACTACTACGCCCAGCAGATGCGGGACCTCGCCGCCGGTCGCGTGGTCGACGTGCCGGGCGAACACAACGTGCTCTCCTACCGCCCCCGCGGCGTGGCGGTGGTCATCGCCCCGTGGAACTTCCCGCTGGCGATCCTCACCGGCATGACGGCCGCCGCGCTGGCGACGGGCAACACCGTCGTGATGAAGCCGGCGGAGCAGAGCCCGGTCATCGCCGCCCTGCTAATGGACGTCCTCCGGGACGCCGGCATCCCGGACGGCGTGGTGAACTACCTGCCCGGCGACGGCGAACTGATCGGCCCGCCGCTGGTCAGCAACCCGGACGTGTCGATCGTCGCCTTCACCGGCAGCCGCGAGGTCGGCCTCGCCATCAACGCCGAGGCCGCCAAAACCCCGCCGGGACAGGACCACGTCAAAACGGTCATCGCGGAGATGGGCGGCAAAAATGCGATCATCGTCGACAACGACGCGGACCTGGACGAAGCCGTCCTCGGCGTGCTGCACAGCGCCTTCGACTTTGCCGGCCAGAAGTGCAGCGCCTGCAGTCGGGCGATCGTGGTGAGCGAAGCCTACGACGATTTCATGAAGCGCCTGAAGGGCGCCGTCGAAAGCCTGCAGGTCGGTCTGCCGAAGGACCCCGGCACGCAGGTCGGCCCGGTGATCGACGCCGCCGCCAAGGAGCGGATCGAGAAGGCTCTGAAGAACCTCGGCGAGGAGGTCGAACTGGCCGCGACGGTCGAGCCGGACGCCTCCGCCCCGGAGAAGGGGCATTACGTCAACCCGCAGGTGTACTCCGGCGTCACGCAGGAGGACCCGCTGGCGAACGACGAGCTGTTCGGCCCGGTCCTCGCCGTCATCAAGGTGAAGACCTTCGCCGAGGCGATCGAGAAGGCCAACGCCACCGATTACGCCCTCACCGCCGGCGTGTTCAGCCGCTCGCCGGAGAATCTCGCCACCGCCCGGCGGGAGTTGGTCGCCGGCAACATTTACCTGAACCGCGGCTGCACCGGGGCGCTGGTGAACCGCCAGCCGTTCGGCGGCTTCAAGCTGAGCGGCGTCGGCAGCAAGGCCGGCGGCCCGGACTACCTGCACCAGTTCCTCGTCCCGGTGAACGTGACGGAGAACACGATGCGCCGCGGCTTCGCCCCCGGCTCCTCGAAGGCCCCGACGCCGCGGAAGGGCGAATAACGGTCCGGGAGGCGGATCGGGCCCGGACGCATGCGATCGGCGGGTTCGGCGGCTACGGTAGCGGCGTTCGCCCCTTCCGAGACGTCTCGATGATCTCCTTCCGGTTCCTCGCCGCGGCCGCGCTCGCCGCCGCCGTCCCCGCAGCCCCCGCCCAAAACGTGACCTCCGAATCCGCCGACGCCTACCGCGTTTACACGTTGGACGGCGGCGCCGGGGTCACGGTCAAGGTGACGAACTACGGCGCCCGCATCCTGTCCATCGAATGCCCGGACCGGGAGGGGAACCGGACGAACGTCGCCCTCGGCCACGGGCCGGAGCTGTCCGACTGGATCGACGCCGTGCAGAGCGGCGTGAACCCGTACTTCGGGGCCGTCGTCGGCCGCTACGGCAACCGCATCGCCGACGCCACGTTCGAACTGGACGGCGAGACCTACGAACTCCCCGCCAACAACGGCCCGAACAGCCTGCACGGCGGCGACGTCGGGTTCGACCAGGTGCGTTGGGAGACGTTCGTTCCCGGCCGTGACGAGACCGCGCGTCAGGCGCTCACCCGCTTCTCCGATCTGCCGATCGGGAGCACGGTGGTCTTCGAGTACACCTCCCCCGACGGCGAGCAGGGCTATCCCGGCGAACTGACCGCGACGGTCGCGTACACGCTGCTCGGGGACACGCTGACGGTCCGGTATCACGCCACGACCACCCAGTCCACGCCGGTGAACCTCACGCAGCACACCTACTTCAACCTGAAGGGCGAGGGCGCCGGCGACGTGCTGGGCCACGAACTGACGCTCAACGCCCCCCGCTTCACCCCCGTCGACGACACTCTCATCCCGACCGGCGAACTGGCGGCGGTGAAGGGCACCCCCTTCGACTTCACCGCCGGCAAGCCGATTGGCAAAGAGATCGCCGCCGACGACGAGCAACTGAAAATCGGCGGCGGCTACGACCACAACTTCGTCCTGGACCGCGGCGACGCCGGCGACGACGAGATGGTCCTCGCCGCCCGCGTGCACGAACCGCTGACCGGCCGCGTGCTGGAGGTGAAAACGACCGAACCCGGCGTGCAGGTCTACACCGGCAACTTCCTCGACGGTTCGATCATCGGCACCAGCGGCCGGCCGTACGAGCATCGCGGCGCCTTCTGCCTGGAAACGCAGCATTTCCCGGACAGCCCCAACCAGCCGAACTTTCCCTCCACGATCCTGAAGCCCGGCGACACGCTGAACAGCACGACGACCTTCCGCTTCACCACCGACGCGGCGGAGTGAGCCCCACGTCGTTCGTCCCGTTCCGCTCTCCCGTTCGCCCGCCGCGCTGATGCACCGTTGCCGTTTCTCGCTCGCCGCCGTTGCGGTCCTATTCGCCGCGGCCGCGGTCCCGGCGGGGGAGGGGAGGGCGGAGCGGCCGAACCTCGTCGTGATCCTCGTGGACGATATGGGGTTCTCCGACGTCGGCTGCTACGGCTCGGAGATCGCCACGCCCCACATCGACGCCCTCGCGGCGAACGGCCTGCGGTTCACCCAGTTCTACAACAGCGGTCGGTGCTGCCCCACGCGGGCCAGTCTGCTGACCGGCCTGCACCCGCACCAGACCGGCATCGGCCACATGACGGCCCCGCCGGGCCAGCCGCTGGGCATCGAGGGGCCCTACCAGGGCTATCTGAACGACGAGTGCGTCACGATCCCCGAGGTCCTGCGCCCGGCCGGCTACCGCACGCTGATGACCGGCAAGTGGCACCTCGGGGCGAACCGGAAGGAATGCTGGCCGCTGCAACGCGGGTTCGACCGCTTCTACGGCGGGCTCAGCGGGGCCTTCAACTACTTCGAACCCGGCGGCGACCGCGGGCTGACGGAGGGGAACGAACCGGTTGAAACCGGCCCGGACTTCTACGCCACCGACGCCTTCACCGACCGGGCGATCGAGTTCCTGGAGGAGACGGAGCAGGCCGACGGCGACAAACCGTTCTTCCTGTACCTCGCCTACAACGCCCCGCACTGGCCGCTCAATCCGAAGGTCGAGGACTTCGAACGCTACCGCGGCAAGTACCGCGACGGCTGGGCCGGGGTGCGGGCCGGTCGGCTGGCGAAACAGAAGGAACTGGGCCTGTTCGAGGGCGAATTCGACCCGGCCCCGCTGGTCGGACCGGACTGGGAGAGCCTGACGCCGAAGCAGCGGGACGACCTCGACGCCCGCATGGCCGCCTACGCCGGCTGCATCGCGGCGATCGACGAGAACGTCGGCTCGCTCGTGGACCATCTGGAACGGACCGGCGAATTGGAGAACACGCTGATCCTGTTCCTCTCCGACAACGGCGCCTGTCAGGAGGGCGGTCGGCTCGGCAGCGGGACGGAGCAGACGATCCGCCACCCGCCGCTGCGGACGACGAACGGTCCGCGGCTGGGGCTGGCCTGGGCGAACGCCTGCAACACGCCGTTCCGGCTCTACAAGCACTTCGTCCACGAGGGCGGGGCCTGCACCCCGCTGATCGCCCACTGGCCCGCGGCGATCGACGCCGACCGCCGCGGCGGCTTTGTGCGGGAACTCGCCTACCTGCCGGACGTGATGGCGACGGCGGTCGAGCTGGCGAACGCCGAGTACCCCGCGACCGCCCCGCCGCACGCCGGGGCGTCGCTCGTCCCGCTGCTGACCGGCGAGGCCGGTCCGGTTCACGACGAACCGCTGTTCTGGGAGCACGAGGGCAACGCCGCCGTCCGCGACGGCGACTGGAAGCTGGTCCGCGAGTACGGCAAACCGTGGGAGCTGTACGACCTGGCGACCGATCGCACGGAGATGCACGACCGCGCCGCCGCCGAACCGGACCGCACCGCCGACCTCGTCGCCCGCTGGGAGGCGTGGGCAACTGAGACCGGCGTAGCGTTCCCGGAACGGTTCAACATGTACCAGTTCCTCAACCGGCGGGGCCGGTAGAGAACGCGGCCGTTCGCCGTCGGTCGGCGCAACGGCAGCGTCCCGGACCCTCCCCGGGTCCGGGACGATCCGCCTGTGAAAGGGCTCGCTCGCCGCGGTCACGCCCCCGGGGTCATGACGCACTTCACGCACTCGTCCTCTTTGGTGCGGAAGGTTTCGTACAGGTCCGAGGCTTCGTCCAGGCTCGCCCGGTGGGTGATGGGGAAGCTGGCGTCCACGCCGTTCTGGACGTGCTCGAAGAGCGTGTCGAGGTAGCGGTGCACGTGCGTTTGACCGCCGATCATCCGCAGGGCTTTGCCGAACTGGGCGCCGATCGGGTACTTGTCCATCACGCCGCCGTAGACCCCGGGGACGCTGACGACGCCGCCCTTGCGGCAACTGGTGATCGCCTGCCGCAACGCGGTGCCGTTGTCGGTCTCGGTGCCGAGCATCCGCTTCACCGTGTCGTAGGCCTGCACGATGCCGGTGCCGTGGGCGTCGAGCCCGACGGCGTCGATGCAGCAGTCCGGCCCGCGGCCGTCGGTGATCTCGCGGAGGCGTTCGTAGACGTCGTCTTCGTCGAGGTGCAGCGTCTCGACGTCCAGCTTCTCGCGGGCCATCGTCAGCCGGGCGGGGATGCGGTCGATCATCACGACGCGCTCCGCCCCCAGCAGCTTGCAGGAGAGGGCCGCGAACAGCCCGACCGGCCCGGCGCCCCAGATGGCGACGGTCTCGCCGCCCTGTAGGTCGCAGTTGTCGGCGGCCTGATAGCCGGTGGGGAAGATGTCGGTGAGGAACAGCACCTGCTCGTCCTCCACGCCGTCCGGGATGACGTAGCAGCCGACGTCCGCGTGCGGCACCCGCACGTACTCCGCCTGTCCGCCGGCGTAGCCGCCGAACAGGTGGCTGTAGCCGAATAGGCCGGAGCCGCTGTAGCCGTAAAGTTCCTCCACCTTGGGGGCGTCCGGGTTGGTGTTGTCGCAGAGGCTCGTCTGGCCGTGCTTGCAGAAGAAGCACTCGCCGCAGGCGATGCAGAACGGCACGACGACCCGCTGTCCCTTCTTGATGCGGGAGACGTTGGCGCCGGTCTCCACGACCTCGCCCATGAACTCATGGCCCAGCACGTCGCCGGACCGCATCTCCGGAATGCTGCCGGCGTAGAGGTGCAGGTCGGAGCCGCAGATCGCGGTGCTGGTGACCTTCAGCAGGACGTCGTTCGGGTCGAGGATCTCGGGGTCTTCGACCGTCTCGGTGCGGACGTCATGTTTTCCGTGCCAGGTGACGGCTTTCATCGGTGCAATTCGGGGCGGGGGCTCGGGAGGGATGAGCCGCCCACCGTCGTCGTCTCCCCCCGAGGCGGACACCGCAGACCGACGCGCCGCCCGGTGGGGACGCGTCCGCGGGGCCGACCCGCACCGGCCGATCGGGCGAGCCCGGCGACGACCGTCCGACTCAGAAGCCCTCAGACACCGCGTAGTCCGGGCCGGCGGTGCCGGCGTAGTCCTCGAACCGCATGCACTCCGCCCGCCACGTCAGCGTGACGATGCCCGTCGGGCCGCTGCGGTGCTTGGCGATGACGATCTCGGCTTCGCCGGGGCGGTCCTCGGCGTCGTACATCTCCGGGCGGTGCAGGAAGGCGATCAGGTCGGCGTCCTGCTCGATGGCGCCGGACTCCCGCAGGTCCGCCAGCCGGGGGCGTTTGTCCTCGCGCAGCTCCACGCCGCGGTTCAGCTGGGCCAGGGCGATGACGGGGATGTCGAGTTCCTTGGCGATGAATTTCAGCCGCCGGGAGATGAAGGCGATCTGCTGTTCGCGGGGCACCTTCTTGTCCTCCGGCTCCACGAGCTGGAGGTAGTCGACGATGATGATGCCGAGGTCCGCCTGCCGTTTGAGCCGCCGGGCGATCGCCGCGATCTGCGAGACGGTCCGGCCCGGTTTGTCGTCGATGAACAGCGGCATCTCGTTCAGTTCGCCGCTGGCGACCATCAGGCGGTGGCGCTCGGCGTCGTCGAAGTCCGCGGCCCGCAGCTTGTGGCCGTTCACCCGGGCCCGGATGCAGAGGAACCGCTCGGCGAGTTCCAGCTTGCTCTGCTCCAGGCTGAACAGCAGCACGCCCTTGCCGGTCTTGTCCGCGATCGCCTCGGCGAAGTTACAGACGAGCGCCGTTTTGCCCATCGAGGGGCGGGCGGCGAGAATGATCAGCTCCGCCGGCTGGAAACCGTTGGTCTTCTGATCGAGATCCAAAAAGCCCGTCGGCAGGCCGGTGGCGTCGCCCTCGCTGTTGGCCCGCTCCTCGATGCGGTCCCAGGCCATCTGCAGGATCTGGTCGATGGCGATCTTCTCGCCGCCGTCCTGCTGCTCGGAGATGGCGAAGATTTTCTGTTCCGCCGAGTCGAGCACCTCCTGCACGGGGCGGGAGGAGTCGTAGCACTCGCTGAGCACCTCGGTGCAGGCGTAGATCAGCGTCCGCTGGACCGCCTTCTCGCGGACGATCTCTGCGTAGTACTTGGCGTGGGCCGCGTGCGGCACGCTGGTGAGCACCTCGTCCAAGTAGACGAGCCCGCCGGCCTCCTCCAGCTTGCCCGTCTGGGCGAGCTTGTCGGCAACGGTGACGAGGTCGATGCCGCGGGCGCCGGCCTCGGACAGCTTGAGGATCGCCTCGAAGATCGCCCGGTGGCGATCGCTGTAGAAGTGGTCCGCGGTGAGGAACTCGGCGACGTCGTCGATCGCCTCGTTCATCAACAGCAGACTGCCCAGCACGCCCCGCTCGGCGTCCAAGTTCTGCGGGGGCAGGGCGCCGGTGCGGTCGATCGGCTCGGCCCGGCCGTCCTTACCCTTCTTGTTCCGCTTGGAGGGGAGGTTCGAACCGCCGTCGGCGTCCCAGGGGGCGGGGGCGGAGTCGAAGCGGTCGGACATCGGGACGGGCGTTCCTGTCAGTGCGGACGATCGGCGCCCGAGGCGGCGGGACGCGCTCGGGAGCCGTTCGTTCTAGGTCGGCCGTCGGGCGGCGGGAACACAGGTTCACCGTCTCCCGAACACGGGATTCGCCCGATCGGCCGCACAATCGCGCCAGTCGGCCCCGCCGCGACGGCAACCAATGCGGCGAGAACCGACGCGGACCGGCCTCAGCCCTTGGCCGCCGCCGGGACGACCCACACCTTCACGTCAGCCTTGGCCTTCTCGTGCAGCTCGATTTTGACGGTGTACATGCCCAGCTCCTTCAGCGGGCCCTCGAGCTTCACCTGATCCGGCTCGACCGGGAAGCTGGCATCCTTGAGGGCCTTGGAGATGTCCGTCTGCACGATCGAGCCGTACAGGTGGCCTTCCTCGTTGGCGTTGGCCTCGAGGGTGACGGAGTACCGCCCCAGGGAGTCGGCGGTCGTCTTGAGGGTTTTGAGGCGTTCGCCCTCGATCTGGTTGACGCGCTCCTGGTGCTTGGCGACCTGCCGCTTGTTGTTCTCCGTGGCGACGGTCGCCAGGCCCATCGGCAGCAGGTAGTTGCGGGCGTAGCCGGGCCGCACGCGGACGATCTCCCCGCGGTCGCCCTGACCGACGATCGGCTCGGCGAGCAGGACTTCGACGAAGGAGTTGCTCGAACCGCCGACGCCTTTGCGGGAGGTGCGGGCGCGTTTCTTGGTGGGGGAGGTCATCGGAGCGTCAGCGAACGTGAGGGTGTTGATTCGGAAAGGCGCGGCGACGGCCGGCGGGCAGATGCGAAAACGGGGGGCGGAAACGTCGGCGGGGGCGTCAGAGCGGCGGGGGCGTCAGAAGGGGACTTCGTCGTCGCCGAGGTCGGCGGGGGCGCTCTGGTCGTAGTAGTCGTCGGCCGGGCTGCCGGAGGAGCCGCCGAAGTCGTCGCCGGAGGACTGCCGCCCGCCGCCGCCGCCGCGGTTGCCCCGCTGGTAGCCGCCCGCCGAGCCGCCGCCGCCTGACCGGCCGCCGCCGTCGTCGTCGCCGCGGCCGCCGACCATCTGCATGCTGTCGGCGACGACCTTCAGCTTCGTCCGCTTCTGGCCGGAGGTCTTGTCCTGCCACTCGTCCATCTTGAGGTAACCCTCAATGTGAACGCTGCGGCCCTTCGACAGGTATTCGCCGGCGACCTCCGCGGTGCGGCCCCACAGGGTGACGTCCACGAACGTCACCTCTTCCTTTCGGGAGTTCGACTGCTTGTCGTACCACGACCGGTTCACGGCCACGCCGAGGTCGCACACCGCCATCCCGCTGGGAATGTAGCGCACCTCGGGGTCCCGGGTGAGGTTCCCCATGATGATGACGCGGTTGAAGCTGGCGGCCACGGGCGGGCTTTCGCGGGTCGGGAGGCAAACTGGCGGTGCGTACACTACGAAGCGGCGCCGCCGGACGGAACCCCGGGCCGCCCGACCGGCGCCCCATTTCTTCGGGGAACCCGTCAGGCGCCGGGGCGGCGGGTCACTCCGGAATCTCGACCTCGTCGTCGCCCTCTTCGGAGGGGTTCACGACCTCGACGGTGGCGTGGTAGATCTCTTCCGGCGGCCGGATGACCATGTGCCGCAGGATGCGATCCTCCAGCTTGCAGGCCCGGTCCAGGTCCTTGACGTTCCCGGGGGGCATGCGGAACAGCACGATGTGGTGCACGCCCTTCCGCTTGTTGCGGATCGGGTAGGCGAGGCGGCCGTCGACCCACATGCGGTCGGCGTCGACGGAGCCGCCGGCTTTCTCGATCAGCTCCAGCACGCGGGCGACGTACTCCTCGCCGTCGGTGGCGTAGTCGGCGGAGTCGAACACGAACATCCCCTCGTACAGCCCCTCGACGGCGGGGTCGTGCGCGTGTTCGGAGGACTCAGCGGAGGGGGCTTCGGCGGTGGCGGGCATGGCGTGGGGCGTGGGTCGCTGGACCGCCGGCGGTCGAGGGGCGCCGGAGCGCCGATCGGGTGCGGGCGGCCGCCCGTCGGACGGGCGGTGGGTGCGGAACGGGGAAAAGTGTGGGGGCGGTGGGTCAGTCCCCGCCGGGCGGCGGGGCGTTTGCGGCGTTCATCGCGGTCTGGAGACCGCGGGTCAGCCACAGTTCGACGGCGTCGGCGGCGTCCTGCACGGCGAGGTCGAGTTCGGTCCGCTCCTCCGGCGTGAACCGGGAGAGCACGTAGTCGGCGGCGCTGACGCGGCCCGGCGGGCGGCCGACGCCCACCCGCAGACGGGGGAATTCGTCCGTGCCGAGCTTCGCGATCACGTCCTTCAGGCCGTTCTGCCCGCCGGCGGACCCTTTCCCCCGCAGCCGCAGGCGGCCGGGCGGGAGGTTCAGGTCGTCGCAGACGATCAGCACGTCGGCCGGATCGACTTTGTGGAACCGGGTGGCCGCGGCGACGCTGCGGCCGGACAGGTTCATGTAGGTCAGCGGCGAAACGAGCAGCGCCTTGGCGCTCTCGAAGACCGGGCGTCCTTTCCCCGGGGGAACCTCGACGCGGAGGGTTTCCGCCTCGAAGTTCGACTCCGGCCGGGCGTCGGGGGCGTGGCGGCGGGCCAACTCGGCCAGCACCTCCCAACCGACATTGTGCCGGGTGCCGCGATAGCGGTCGCCCGGATTACCGAGACCGACGACCAGTTTCATCGCAGGACTCCCGCGCCGCAGTTGTCCGCGACGCCCCGCTCAAGCCGGAGGCGGACCTCCGGAGGGGCGGGCGGGACGACGATCAGCCCTCCTCCTTGTCGGCGGGGGCGTCGTCGTCCTCCGCGGCCGGGGCGTCCTCGTCGCCCTCGCCGACCATCTCGGGTTCGAGCGCGTCGACGGTGGCGGCCTCGGTGGCGGCTTCCTGCCGGGCGGCGAGTTCGTCGGCGTCGATCACGTGCACGACGCGGGTGTGCGGGTCGGTCAGGAACTCCACGCCCTCGGGCGGGACGAGATCCGCCACGCGAATTTCGTCGCCGACCTGCATCTCGGAGACCGAGACCTCGATCTGGTCCGGGATGGAGACGGCGGAGCAGCGAATGTGGACCGAGTCCAGATCGTGCTGGACGACCCCGCCCGCCTCGGAGCCGGGGGCGACGCCGGTGTAGACGACCCGGATGTCCGTTTCGATTTTCTCGTCGGCGCTGACGCGCTGCAGGTCGAAGTGCAGGACGTGCTGGCCGAAGGTGTCGTACTGCACCTCCTTGAAGATCGACTTCTGCACGTTGCCGTCCAGCTTCAGGTCGACCACCTGATGGCCGCTGGCGAGGATCGGCCGGAGGTCGTGCGCGGGCACGGCGATGCCCACGGAGCCCTCGCCGTGGCCGTAGACGACGCCGGGCACGATGCCGCGGGCGCGGAGGCGGCGGCTCTCCGCGGTGCCCGGCCGGGTGCGGGATTCGGCGAGGAGCGTGGGGTCGGCGGCCATGCGGAGCGAACGGAAATATCGACGGGGCCGGCCGGGGTCTTGGCGGACCGGGCGCGGCGGGGGCGGTTCGGAGAAGCGGGGCAGGGTATCGGCCCCCGCCCGGACCATCAACCGACCGTCGCGCAAGCAATCCGCGACCCCCCGGCCGCGCGGGGGGACGTGCGGCGAGATGGGGGAACGTGAGGCGCCGTCGCGGGTACACTGGGACCCCGCACCCGCCCCGGTCGCCGTCGGAGTCGCCCCCGTGTCGCACCCGTTCCGCCTCGGTTCCCGCCGCCCCGATCCCGGCCGGGGCGTCCGCCGCGGGGGCCGCCCGTCGGCGGGCGGGCTGCGGGCGACGGCGCTGCGGGCGGTCGGGCTGTTGTCGGTCGCCGCGGCCGCCTTCGCCCCGGCCGGGTTGGTCCCCTCGGCGCGGGGGCAGCAGCCGTTGGGGTTGCTGGAGGAATTCGAGAACGGGACCGGCGAGGAGGCGGCCCGGCCCCTCGCCGAACCCGCGGCCGGCGCCGGGCGGTACGACTTCCCCGCCGAAGACGGGGAGGCGGACTCGGTCGACGCCCGCTTCCCGCAGAACCCGGAACGCGTCCGCCAGTTGAAGGCGATCAGCCGGGCGATCGAGGCCGGCGACTGGGACCGGGCCTCCGACGCCCTGCTTTTCATCCTCGGCGAGGCGGAGGGGGAGGTCGTGCGGCTCTCCAACGGGCGTTCCGCCACGGTGGTGGACGAGGCTCGGCGGCTGTTCGAGCAGTTCCCCGCCGGCGAGCGCCGGGCGCTGGAGCGTCGCTTGGGCGGAGCGGCTCGGCAGGCGCTGGACGAGGCGGTGGCGAACGGCGACGCCGCCGCGATCCGCGACGTGGCGGTGCGGTTCCCCACGACCGACGCCGCCCGCGACGCCCGCGTCCGCCTCGCCCTGTTGCACCTCGACCGCGGGGAGCCGGGGTTGGCGGTCCGGGGGTTCGTCGACCTACTGCGGAACGCCGAACACGCCGCGTTCCTGCTGAACGACCCCCGCCGGCGGGCGGCGGTCGTCGCGGCGTTCGCCCGGGGCGGGAGCCCGGAACTGGCCGCGGAGCTGTGGGCCGCGACGTCCCCCGCCGCCCGGGAGGCCCTCGGTCTGCCGCCGGCCGCCGAGGCCGACGGCGTGCCCGCGGCCCTCGCGGGGGCCGACGCCGCGGGGGAGGGGGTTCCGCCGGCCCGGATCGAAGACCCCCTGTTGGTGCCGCGGTGGTCCGTGCCGATCGTCGCCGACCCGACGGAGCGGGAGGACTTCCGTGAGGCCGTGGACCGCCTCCAGCGGAGCGGGGCCGCCCTGCTGCCGGTCTGGGAGCCGCTGACGGTGACGGTGGGCGGCCGCGACCTGGCCCTCTCCCGCACGACCGCCGGGGTGGTGGCGGTCGACGCCGTGACCGGCGAGGTGCAGTGGCGCAGCCGCGACTCCGGCCTGGCGGTGCGGGGGGCGTCCCAGCGGCGGATGAGCTACCAGCGTTCGCGGTCGCAGAGCGAAGCGGAGCGCAACGAGACCGTCTCCGCCGTCTACCGCGAGGCGGCGTTCGGCAAGCTGACGACCGACGGCGCCCGCGTCTTCCTGTTGGAAGCCGACGAAGACCCCGCCGGCCCCCCGATCAGCCTGACGGGGCGCTCGCCCGGGGCCCTCGGCCGGCCGGTGCGGCTGGTCGCTTACCGGCTGGACACCGGGCGGCTGGACTGGGAGGTCGGCGGGACCCTGCGGGACGAACCGTTCGACCTGCCGCTGGCCGGTTGGCGGCCGCTGGCGGCGCCGACGGTCGACGGCGGGGACCTGTTCGTCGTCGCGGAGCGCGTCGCCGCGGAGGGGCTGCGGCGGATCGACCTGTTCTGCCTGGATCCGGTGACCGGGCGGGCCCGCTGGCACCGCAACGTCGCCACGGCGGAGGCCTCCATCAACGAGGACCCCGTCCGGGCGGAGTGGGGCGCCTGGTGCGTCGTGGAGCGGGGCGTGATCGTCGTGCCCACCACCGTCGGCTGGGTGGCCGGCGTGGACCGCCTCACCCGCGAGGTGCTGTGGGTCGAGCGGGTGTACGAACAGCAGGACGTCGGCGGGGGCGGCTTCCGCAACCTGCGGATCGGCATGAACTCCGCGAACGTCCTGCCGCAGGCTCTCAAGGACTACTGGCGGCCCGGGCCGCCCCGGGTTCTCGGTCGCAAGCTGATCGTCACCCCGCCCGGCGAGGATCGCCTGTACGGCCTGGACCTGCTGACCGGCGAACCGCTGTGGCCCTCCCGGCCGCCGGAGCGCCGCCGCGATTGGAAGGCCGTCGCCGCCCTGCTGCCGGGCTCGGTCTTCGCGGGGAACAAAGCCCTCGGCAAGCCCACGGCGGAGGAGGGGGCCTTCGTGCTGGTCGGTCCGGCGAGTCTGGCGGCGGTTTCCCTGGTGGACGGCGCCGCCCGCGTCTGGACCTACACGCTGCCGAAGGAGCTCGGCCGGCCCAGCGGGATGCCGCTGGTGGCGGGGGGCCGGCTGCTGGTGCCGGTCTCCGGCGGGGCGCTGATCACGCTGGACGCCGCGACCGGCGAGCGGGTCGAAATCTCCCGCCGCACCGACGCCGGCGGCCCGGCCCGCGGGCTGGGGGCGTTGGGCGTCTCCGGCGGACGCCTGCTGAGCGTCGGCCCCAGCGGCTTCGTCGGGTTCGAGGACCGGGCCGGCCTGGCCGCGGACCTCGCCGCCGCGGCGGACTCCGGCGCGCCGGCCGGGCCGCTGCTGGCCCTCCGGGAGGCCGAGCTGCTGCGGACCGCCCGCAAAACGGCCGAGGTGCTGGCGAAGCTCGACGCGATCCGGGGCGACGCCCCGCTGGACGCTCCGCCGCCGGGCCTCTCCCCCGCGGACGCCGAGCGGTACCGGAGCCTGCTGCGGGCGACCCTGCGGGACGCGATCCTCGGGGCGCCCGGCGAGCCGTCGCCGGAGCCGGACCGGCAGGACGAACTGCTGGACCGGCTGGCGAGCCTCGCCGACACCCCGGCCCGTGAGATCGCCGCCGCCCGTCTGCGGGCCGATCGGCTTCGCGTTCGCGGGGAACCGGCGAAGGCGGTCGCGACCCTGAGCGAGTTGATGAAGGATCGGCTGCGGGAGGGCGCCGTGCCGGACGCGAACCCGCTGGCGCCCGCGGCGGAGGGCGGGGCCCCGCCGCCCCCCGCCGCCGAGCCGGACGCCCCCGCCCCGGACGCGGAGGTGCGGCTGAGTCGGGACGTCTCTCGGGCGCTTCGCCTCATCTGGGAGGCCGGGGGCCGCGAGGGGGCCTCCGCCCCGGCCGTCGCCGGCCGCGAGGCCGTGGACGCCCTCGCCGAAACGTGGCTGGCCGACGCGGCCGACGGCCTGCCCCCGACCGCCCCCGCTGCGGAATTGCTCCCCTTCCACCCGGCGATCGCCGAGGCGACCTTGGATTGGGCGGAGGCCGCTCTCGCCGCCGCGGACGCCGCAACGCCCGCCGGCCGGGCGGGGGCGGCGGAATTGGTCCTCCTCCGGCTCGCCGACAACCGCGACGACGCCGTCGCCGAGCGGGCCGAGGCGTTGCTTGGGAGTCTGCGGGAGTTAGGGGGCGAGTCTGCGGGAGACAATGCGGAGTCCGCCGCCGTTCTGGAGGCGCTGGCGGGTGATCTGCAGGTCCGTCCGCCGTCCGCCCTGCCGGCCCCGGCGACGGTGCGGCCGTTCTTCCGCTCCCACGTGCTGGTGGCCTCCGGCGACGGCACCCGGCTGGACGTGCTGAACGTCGGCGCCGCGGACGCCTCCGGCGTCCGGCCGACGGTCGCGGCCCGCTTCCCGCTGCTGGGCGACACGCCGTACTCGACCGCCCGGCAACTCATCCAGATGCGGGGGCAGCAGGCGTTCCTCTCCTACGGCGCCGGGGGGACGACGGCCCGACCGGCGGTGGCGGCGGCGGGCGGCGTGATCTTCGCCGTAACCCGCGGCGCCGTGGCGGCGTTGCACCCGCAATCCGGCGCCACGCTGTGGAGCCGCCCGGTCGAGGGCGCCGAGCCGGCCGCCCCCGGCGATCTGGCCCTGGGCGTGCCGGCGCATACCGAAGGCGGGCCGCGGACGATGCAGCGGGCCGCCCGCTGGGCCCGGACCACCTCACGGCGGCCGCTCAGCGGGGTGGTCGCCGCGAACGCCGAGGTCGTGGTCGTGCTGGAGGACCGCGTCCTCACCGTGCTGGACGCCCTGACCGGCGAGACGATCTGGGTTCGCCGTCGGCTGGAGCCGGAGGACGCCGTCGCCGTGGCGACCTCCACCGCCGTGATCGTGACCCCCCGCAGTAGCGCCGGGGAGGGCGGACTGGCCCTGACGGCCCGCGAGGGCGCTCCGCTGGAGGCCGCCGACCGGGCGTTGAACGTCGCCGCCCGGGCGCTGGCGATCGCCGGGGCGGGCGTCGTGCACGTCGTGGAGGGCCCGGCGGGCGGGTACTTCTTCACCTCCTGGGATCCGGGCAACGACCGCCCGCTGTGGATCCGCGGGGTCGACAGCGAGGCGAAGATGATCGTCCTGCCCGAGGCCGGCCCGCCGACGGCGGTGATCGTCACCCCCGACGACGGGGACGAGGACACGGAGGACGACGGCCTGCTGGTGGACCTCCGCACCGGGGCCTCGACGGTGCTGGGCGGGGTGAACACCGGCGGGGCATCGCTGGCGGCGCTGTCCGACGCCGACCGCGTGCTGCTGGTCGCCCGGCCCAGCCGCGGCTCCTCCCGGCAGTACAGCATCGACGATCTGCCCACCACCACGATCGGCGGCACGCTGGACGTCTTCTCCCGCGGCGGCGGACGGCTGTGGCGGACGAACGCCCCCGGCGTCGAACTGCTGCACGACGGCATCGACCGGGCCGCGTTCGTCACGCTGCTGACCGCGGAGAAAGACGCCCCGCGGGGGCAGCTCACCGAGGTGGAGGTCCTCGCCCTCGATAAAGCGACCGGCCGGGAGCTGTTGCGGACCGTCGTCCCGGTGCTCGACGAGTTGGAGCAGAGCGCCGTGACGCCCGCCGGCGACGCCCTGCACCTGTGGAACACGAACGCCCGCACCCAGGAGTACTGGCGGGTGCGGCTCCTCCCGGTCGAGCCCGCCGCCGAGCCCGCGGCGGCCGACGGGGAAGATTCATCCGGCGAGGAGGACGCAATCGATGCGGCGTCCGCCGAGATTCTCCCCGGGGCCGCGGCCCGCATGGCTGCCCAACGGCGGGAGGCGGCCCGGGAGCCGCAGCGTCGGCGGGCGATCGAACGGTTCCAGGCCCGCGGCGAGGCGGAGGCCCGGTTCAGGGCGGCCCGCGAGGCGCTGGAACGGGACGCGCTGCGGCGGCGATTGGATGCCGGCCCGCCGCGCTGACGAACGCCGCGACGATCGCTAGGGTGGGGCGTCGGCGCGCGGCGCGAACCGCGCGTCGTTCGTCTTTTTGCCGCTCAACCCCCCGCCCAGAGTTTCGTCCGGATGCCCGCCACCAGCGTGATCGGTTTGCAGTGGGGGGACGAGGCGAAGGGGAAGTTCGTCGACGTCCTCACCGATCAGCACGACGTCGTCTGCCGCTACCTCGGCGGGAACAACGCCGGACACACGGTCGTGTTCGACGGCAAGACGTTCAAACTCAGCCTGCTGCCCGCCGGGGTGCTGCACCCGGGCAAGACCGCGGTGATCGCCACCGGCGTGGTGCTTGACCCGGCGGCCCTGCTCAACGAGATGGACCGGGCCGAGCAGTCGATGGGCGGCCCCGTCCCGCCGGAGGGCACGGAGCTGCTGATCTCCGACCGGGCCCACCTGATCTTCCCCTGGCACCTCGCCGAGGACGCCGCCCTCGAAACCGACCGCGGCGACGCCGGCCAGCAGAAGATCGGCACCACGCTCCGCGGCATCGGCCCCTGCTACCGGGACAAGGCCGGCCGCACCCACGCCGTGCGGGCCGGCGACCTGCTGCGGCCGGACCGCTTCCGCCGGCGGGTCGCGGAGGTGTGCGCTTTCAAGAACCGCCTGCTTGGGGCCATGACCGCCTCGGCCGGGAAGGGGGACTTCGAACCGTTCGACGCGGACGAAATCGCCGACCGCTACCTCGGCTTCGCGGAGCGGCTGGGCCCGTACCTCACGGACACCACCGCCTACCTGCTGAACGCCGTTGACAGCGGGAAGAGCATTCTGTTCGAGGCCGCCCAGGGCTCGATGCTGGACATCGATCACGGCACCTTCCCCTACGTGACCAGTTCGAACAGCTCCGGCTGCGGGGTGCACCCCGGCAGCGGCGTGCCGGAGCGGCACCTCGACACGATGCTCGGCGTGGTCAAGGCCTACAGCACCCGGGTCGGCGGCGGGCCGTTCGTGACGGAACTGGAGGACGAGACCGGCGACCGCATCCGCACCCGCGGCAACGAGTTCGGCACCGTCACCGGCCGGCCGCGGCGCTGCGGCTGGTTCGACGCCGTCGCCGCCCGCTACGCCGCCCGCCTCTCCGGCGTGGACGCCCTTGCCGTCAGCCTGCTCGACGTGCTGGATGGCTTCGAGGAGGTGAAAATTTGCGAGGCCTACGAGCTGAACGGCCAACGCACGACCGACTTCCCCAGCCACGCCGACGACCTCGCCGAGGCGACGCCGGTCTACCGCACGCTTCCCGGCTGGAGCGAGGACACGACGGGCTGCCGCACCTACGCCGACCTCCCGGCGAACGCCCGCACCTACCTGGAAACGGTCGCCGAGGTGCTGGGCACGGAGTTGAAATACGTCGGCGTCGGCCCGGACCGGGCTCAGACCATCCGGGTGTGAGGCCGCCCGGGCGGGGGCTCGGCCGGCCCGGTTGGGCGCCGCCGACGGGCCTCCGGTAGAGTGCGGTGCCGCACCCGGCGGGCGGGGGCGATCTCAACACCGACGAGGGCGAGCCGATGACGCGACGCGCCGGGGACGACGAGGGAGAGGACGCCGGCCCGCTGCTGGACGAGGTTCCCCTCAAACTTCGACCGCGGTTCTTGGAGATCGTGGAACGGACCGACGCGGTCTGCGACGCCCACCTGACGGACGAGTACCGCGGCCTCTGCCGGGCGATGACCGCCGCGCTCTGCCAGGAGGGGGCTCCGGTCGGCCGCGGGAAGGCGGAGAGTTGGGCGGCGGGAGTGGTCTACAGCGTTGGCTCGGTCAACTTCCTCACCGACCCCTCGCAAGACCCGCACCTGCGAGCCGAGGAGATCGCGGCGGCGTGCGGCGTCTCCCCGGCCACGATGTACAACAAGGCGAGGGTCCTGCGGGAGGGGTTGGACCTCTCCCCGCTGGACCCGGAGTGGATGCTGTCGGAGCGTCGGAAGCGGAGTCCGCTGGCGGCGTTCGGTGGGCCGGCGCCCGGGGCGGGGGATCCGGAGGAAGTCCATCTGCTTGAGTACGAGATCACCGAGGAACCGTTTCCGGACGCCTACTTGGAAGCGCTGCCGTCGGCCGAGCGGGAGGCGATCGAAGCCGTCGGCGCCGCGGCCCTCGCCGGGGAGGCGGCGCGGCGGCTGCCGGAGATCCGGACCCTGATCGACCGCCATCCGGACCACCCGCCGCTCCGGAACTTTCTGTGCGTCGCCCTGCAAACTGCCGGCCGCGGGAAAGAGGCGGACGCGGAGATCGAACGCACTTACCGCCGGTTCCCGCAGTATCTATTCGCTCGACTGAACTATGCCCACCGACTCCTCGACGCGGATCGAGCCGACGAGGTGCCGGCGGTGTTCGAGAACCGCCTGGCCTTGGCGTGGCTGTACCCGGAACGGGAGGGACGCTTTCACGTCAGCGAGTTTCTTGGGTTCCACGTCCTGATGGGGCAGTACCACGGGGCGATCGGCGATTACGACGCGGCGCAAGCGGACCTGGAAATGTGCGAGCAGATCGCCCCGGACCACCCGGGGGTGGATCGCCTGCGAACCCAATTAGCGATGGTTCACTACGCCGTCGCCCTGGCGAGGGCCCCCCGACGCGGTCGCGGGCGGCGGAGACGCGGTCCCCGCTAACGCGGTTCCTGCAAGTCCGTAGCGGCTGATACCAGCCCGATGCGCAAGCATCGGCTGTCGGCGCAGCCGTCGGGGAGAACGCGGCGCCGCCGGAGCTTGCGCTCCGGGCTGGGATTGCTGCGATCAGTCACCGGGAAACGCGCTCACGGGGGCGGTCCCTCAGCGCTTGCACGCGATCCGCAGGTAGCGTCGCAGCTTGGCCCAGCGGAGCAGGTGGCGGGGGTATTCGCGGACGGCCCGGCGGTAGACCGCCCGGGCGTCGGCGTAGCGTCCCGCCCGGGCCAGCGCCCCGAACTGGGTGAGGAAGAAGTCGCTCTGGTACTCCCGCCGCATCGTCATCATCTCCGCCGGCAGGACGGCGGGGTCGAACAGGGCGTCGGCGGCCTGCGTGGAGGCCGATTCCAGCCCCTTGATGTCGTGCCGCAGGCTGTCCGGGTGTTTGAGGGCGGCGAGAACCGGCTCCGGGAATGACGCGCACCGCCCGGTCGCCAGCAACTGGGCGACCAGCACGACGTCCTCATGGTGATGCACGCCCTCCGGGAAGCGGAGCTGCGCGAACCGCTCCCGACGGATCACCGCGGCGCCGAGTCGTACGCTGCCGAGCTTCCGTCGCAGGAACCGCTTAAAGTTCATCCGGTTCGATTCGCTCAGCGGCTTGGCCGGCCGCGGGGTCCGTTTGCCCTCGGGGGTGACCGCCTCGTAGCCGCCGAAGATCAGGTCGAAGGTTCCGTCGGCCGCCCCCGCCCGGCGGAAGCGCTCCAGCGCCCCGGGGAGCAACCGGTCGTCGGCGTCGAGGAACAGCAGATAGTCGCCGGTCGCCTCCGCCGCCCCGCGGTTTCTCGCCGCGGACGGCCCGGCGTTCTCCTGCCGCACGGACCGGACGCGGCCGCGGTCGTCGTCCGGCAGGTCGGCGAGGAACCGCTCCATGACCGCGGGCGTGTCGTCGGTGGAGCCGTCGTCGACGACGATCGTCTCGTAATCGTCGCCCGGCTGCTCCAGGACCGACTCCAACGCCGCGCGGAGAAACCGCCCGTAGTTGTAGGTCGGAACGACGACGCTAAAGAGCACGGCAAACAGCTGCGGGGACGGCGCCCGCCCGGGACGGCGGGCGATGCGGGGCGGACGGACGATTGAACTGCGCGAGCCCCGCTGTGGAAAGGCGGAGCGGACGCCCCCGCCAGTTTGAAGCGAGAGCTCGACGGGCGATTCGTTCGTCACGCTTCGCCGCGGGGTCTCCCCCCGCTTGCGCCGCTCTGCAGAACCTCTCCGTCGGGGGCGACGTGCGGGGCGTCGCCGGTCAGTTCAGGGCCTGCCTGAGACGGTGCGGGAGGCGCCGAATTCGTCGACCTGCCGCTCGGCCTCGTCCCGGGTGATGCCGTATCGCTCCTGAACCTTGCCGATCAACACGTCCCGCTGGCCGTCGACCACGTCGAGGTCGTCGTCGGTCAGCTTGCCCCACTCAGTCTTCGCTTTGCCCTTGAGTTGCTTCCAGTTGCCGGCGACTCGGTCCCAGTTCATCGGTCTGTCCCTTCTTCGAACGAGGTTGGGGATCCTCGGGCGGACGGCCGGACGGTGAAGGCCGGGTCGGCCGAGGAGCACATCCGCATCGTCGCCCCGACTTGGGGTGGGGGCATCGGGGGAGACGCCGTGCGGCCGCCCGGCGAACGTCCGGCGGGACCCCGGGGGCGATCCGGGGACGCTCCGGCCAGCGCAGCCGGGACGGGGGAGTTCTCGCGGACTCGGCGGCGGGTTCCCGCGTCGGCGTCCGGCGGACCGTCCCCGCACGCTTCCGCCTCCGCGTCCGCCCGTTTACCCTCCCGCCATGAAGATTCACGAGTACCAGGCCAAGGAACTGTTCCGCGACGCCGGCGTGCCCACGCCGCGCGGCATCGTGTGTTCCTCGCCCGACGAAGTCGCCGCGGCCTTCGGCGAACTGGGCGGCAGCCTGGCCGTCGTGAAAAGCCAGATCCACGCCGGCGGCCGCGGCAAGGGCCGCTTCAAGGAGCACGCCGAGCAGGCCGGCGTCGTGCTGGTGAAGTCGGCCGAGGAGGCGAAGGAAAACGCCGCCCGGATGCTCGGCTCCACGCTGGTGACCATCCAGACCGGCGAGGAGGGCAAGAAGGTCAACACGCTGCTGGTCGAGGAGGGCCTCGACATCGCCAGCGAGCTGTACGTCGCCGTCACCGTCGACCGCGACCGCCGCACGCCGATCCTGATCGCCTCCAGCGAGGGCGGGATGGACATCGAGGAGGTCGCCGAGAACACCCCCGAGAAGATCCTCAAGGTGGCCGTCGACGGCGGCTACGGCCTTCACGCCTTCCAGGCGACGGAGTTGGCCTTCCAGCTGGGCCTGGAGGGCAAGGCCGTCCGCAACGCCGCCAAATTCCTGCCGGCGTTGGTGCGGTTCTTCCTCGACTCCGACTGCGACATGGCGGAGGTCAACCCGCTGGTCGTCACCGGCGCCGGCGACCTCGTCGCCCTGGACGCCAAGGTCAGCTTCGACGGCAACGCCCTGTTCCGCCACAAGAACCTCGGCGAGTACCGCGACCTGACCGAAGAGGACGAAAGCGAGATCCGCGCCGGCAAGGCGGGGCTCAGCTACGTCAAGCTCGACGGCAACATCGGCTGCCTGGTCAACGGGGCCGGGTTGGCGATGAGCACCATGGACCTGATCCAGCTGCACGGCGGGGAGCCGGCGAACTTCCTGGACGTCGGCGGCGGCGCCAGCGTCGAGGCGATCACCGAGGCGTTCGAGATCATCCTCGCCGACCCGAACGTCAAAGCGATCCTCGTCAACATCTTCGGCGGGATCATGCGGTGCGATTACGTCGTGGAGGCCCTGCTGGAGGCCTACGAGAAGGTCGGCATCACCGTGCCGCTGGTCGTCCGGCTGGAGGGCACGAACGTGGAGAAGGCCCGCACGATGCTCGCCGACAGCGGCAAGGACATCGCCACCGCCGCCGACCTGACCGACGCCGCCCAGAAGGTCGTCGCGTCGCTGAGCGCCTGATCCCCCGGCGTTTTCCGCCGGCGCTCGCGCCGACTCTCCTCACCCGCACCGATCCCGCCGTTCCCGGCGACCCCACAGCCCCGCCGCCCGCATGAGCATTCTCGTCGACTCCGCCACCAAGGTCCTCACGCAGGGGATCACCGGGTCGGCGGGCCTGTTTCACTCCCAGCAGTGCCGGGAGTACGGCACGCCGCTGGTCGGCGGGGTGACCCCCGGCAAGGGCGGCACGGAGGTGGACGGCTTTCCGGTCTGGAACACCGTGGACGAGTGCGTCGAGGAAACCGGGGCGAACTGCTCCCTGATCTTCGTCCCGCCGCCCTTCGCCGCCGACGCGATCATGGAGGCCGCCGACGCCTTCGAGAGCCGCGGCGGCGGCCTGATCGTCGCCATCACCGAGGGCATCCCGGTGTTGGACATGGTCAAGGCGTACGACTTCGTGGCGAAGACGAAGTCCCGGCTGATCGGCCCGAACTGCCCCGGGATCATCACCCCCGGCGTGGCCAAGATCGGCATCATGCCCGGCTACATCCACACCCCGGGCCGGATTGGCCTGATCTCCAAGAGCGGCACCCTCACCTACGAGGCCGTCTGGCAGCTCTCCAACGTCGGCCTCGGCCAGAGCACCGCGGTGGGCATCGGCGGCGACCCGATCATCGGCACCACCTTCATCGACCTGCTCGAACTGTTCGAGCAGGACGACGACACGGACGCGATCCTGATGATCGGCGAGATCGGCGGCGACGCCGAGGTGCAGGCCGCCGAGTACATCAAGGAACACGTGACCAAGCCGGTCGCCGGGTTCATCGCCGGCCGCACGGCCCCCCCGGGCAAGCGGATGGGCCACGCCGGGGCGATCATCTCCGGCGGCAGCGGCACGGCGGAGGAGAAGATCGCCGCCCTGAAGGCCGCCGGCGTCGAAGTCGCCGAAAGCCCCGCCGACATGGGCGCCGCGGTGCAGCGGGCGATGAAGTAGCGGGCGGGACGGCGAGGATTCTTCCCGCCGGCTAGGGTGGGGCGATGCTCACGCTCGCCCCGCTCCTGCTGATTTTGTGCGGCCCATCCGACGTCCCGCTGACGTGGGACGCCGCCGCGGCCCACGACCTGACGATCACGCCGATGGACGACGGGGCGACGCTGACGACGACCGGCGCCGACCCGTACGTCCCCCTGCGGCCGCTCGACCCCGCCGCGGCGGAGCCGGACGCCGTCGTGCTCGAGTTCGAGTACCTCTGCCCGGACGGCGTCGACGGCCTGCGGGTCTACTACGGCTCGCCGTTCGCGGAGTTACGATCGATCGACGCCGGGCCGCTGGCGAAGGCGGAGGGCTGGGCCCGGTTCGCGGTGAACCTCCGTGAGGCGTCCGGCGGCCGCTGGACCCCGGCGACGCGGGAGCTGCGGCTGGATTTCGGCCGCCGCGCCGGTGTGGCGCTGAGCGTCCGCGGTTTGCGACTGCGGCCGCTCAACGAATCGGAACGTCGCTCCGCCGCCGAGCGACAGCGGGAACGCGACCGCAAGCGGCGCGACGCCGCGGCGGTGCAGGCGGTGCTCGACGCGGACTTCCCCTCGGCGATCGAGCGGGTCGTCGCGTTGGAGGAGGAGATTCGGCTGGTCGGCCGGGCGGAGCGGCCGGCGACGCTGGTGGAAATCTTCCCGTGGGCGCCGACGGCGATGCGGATCGAGGCGGCGCACGCCCGGGCCGTCGAGGAACTGCCCACGGGGCCGTTCAGAGCGCGCTTGCCGCGTTCGACCGACGGGGGCGACCGCGTCACCTCCCGCTGGGCGCTCGCCCGGCGAGAGCGGGACCGTTGGGTCTTGAACTCTCACGTCGCCTATCCGACGGCCGTCGCCGCCCGCCGTGCTCTCGGACGCCTGGAGCCGCGGTCGGTAAAGGGGCTGGGCGGGATCTCCGACCGCGGGCCGCGGTCGGACTGGACCGAACTGGGCATTCACAACGCCACGATCAACGTCCCGCTGAGCCTGTTCGTTCGCACGACCCCCGGGCCGGGGCGAACGCCGTTCCGCCACGCCGGGCGCACCTGGTACGCCGTCGACGACGCCCTCCGCCGGTACGACGCGCTCATCGGTCCGGCGACGGAGCAGGGAATCGTCGTCTCCGCGATCCTGCTGATCACGTTCTCCGAGAACGAGTTCGGTCGCACGTTGGCGCACCCGGAAGCGGTGAACGCTGGCGCCGCCTACGCCATGCCGAACCTCGCTACGGAAGAGGGCGTCGCGGCCTACGGGGCGGCGATCGCCCTGTTGAGCGACCGCTACGCCCGACCCGCGGACGGCTCGGCCGGCGAGGATCACGGCCGCATCGTCAATTGGATCCTGCACAACGAGATCGACCAGGGCGCCCACTGGACGAACATGGGCGAGCAGCCGCCGCTGCGGTATCTGGAGACCTACTACCGGGCGATGCGTCTGGCCCATGCCCTGACGCGGCGCAACGATCCGCACGCCCGCACCTTCGTCTCGCTGACCCACCACTGGGACCAGCCGCCCGACCCGACCTGGCGGACCTACGCGCCCAAGCGGTTGCTCGAAGACTTGGCGGCGTTGTCCCGGCGGGAGGGGGACTTCGAGTGGGGCGTCGCCTATCACCCCTATCCGGAAAGTCTCCTGCGGCCGACGCCGTGGAGCGATCGTCTGCCGACCGACCGGGACGACACGCCGATGATCACCCCCCGCAATCTGGCCGTCCTCGAACGCTTTCTGCACCGCCCGGAGCTGCGGTTCCGCCCGCCTGGCGCCGTGGAGGGCGTCGTGCGGGGCGTGCTACTGTCGGAACAGGGGTTCCACACGCCGGAGACGGACGATCCCGCCGAGCGGGCGCAGCATGAACGGGTGCAGGCGGCGGCGTTTCTCTACACCTGGGATCGGCTGCGGGAACTGACGGTGGTCGAGGCGTTCCACAACCACCGCTGGATCGACCACCCGGGCGAGGGGCCGCTGCGACTGGGCCTGCGGCGCCAACCGACCCCCGAGGAACCGGACGGCCCAAAGAAGTTGGCGTGGGAGGTCTACCGAGACCTCGGCACTCCGGAAGAAGCGCGGTGGCGCTGGCTGCTGGACGCCGTCGGCGCCCCCGGCGGACCGGCGGAGCGGGACGATCCGTAAACGCTCGCAACGGGCGGCCGGCCCCGCGATAACCCCGGGAAATCCCTGCTCCTCATTCGGCAGTCGACCGTGGCTCGCAAAAATTACCAGTACAGGTCCGGCGGACTGCTACTGACCGCGGTGGTCGCGCTACTGGCCTTCGGGGCGGCGGTGGACGTTGTGCTGATCCCGCTGAACCTGTGGGAAGTGTCGATCTACGAGCGGGCCGAGTCCCCGGACGTGGCGCAGGACTTCGCCCTGCAGGCTGACGCAGATTCGATGTCCGTCGCGGTGGGGGCCGCGGCCATCCTGGCGGTGCTGATCTTTCTCGTCACCGCGATCTGTTTCCTCTGCCTGACCTACCGGGCCGGGGCGAACGCTCACACGTTGGCCCCGCGGGTGCAGTACGCCGCCGGGTGGGCGGTGGGGTGGTACTTCGTGCCGTTCCTGAACCTCGTCCGGCCGTATCAGGCGATGGCGGAGTACTTCCGAGCCAGCCGGCCGCGGTCCGAGGGCGGCGTGCCGGAGCACTGGCAGGATAATCGCGTCCCCGGGCTGCTGCGGGTCTGGTGGGGTCTCTGGCTGCTGGGCGGCGTCCTCGGCCAAGTCAGCGCCCGCATGGCGATGCAGGAACCGGGCGTTGGAGACTTCTCCATGGCGAAGACCGCCTGTTACCTGTCGATCGGAGAATCGCTGATCGGCGTCGCCAGCGCCGCGACGGCAATCTGGATGTTCCGCACGCTGTTCCACTGGCAGAGCGAACGGCGTCAGGAGAAGCGGTCCGAACCCGACGTCGGGGAAGGGCGGGACCTCGCCGCGACCTGTCGGGAGTGCGGCGAAGCGTTGCCCGTCGGAGCCGACGAGCCTGTCGCCGACCCCGACCGCTGCCCGATGTGCGGCGCTGAACATCCTGCCCGGCGGGACGAAGCGCTTGTTTGACGCCGCCCGGCCGAGTCAGGCCTCGGCCGCTTCGTAGAGGACCGGTTCGATCAGCTTGTCGAACTCGAACAGCTCCTCGTCCTTGAAATACAGATTTAACTCGCGGGCGGCGGCCTCCGGACCGTCGCTGCCGTGGATCAGGTTCATGCTGCGGCTTTGGCCGTAGTCGCCGCGGATCGTGCCGGGAGCGGCCTCGCGGCCGTTGGTGGCCCCCATCAGCGTCCGACAGACGGCGATCGCCCCGGGCCCTTCGGCGCACACTGCGACGACGGGGCCGCTGGTGATGAACCCTTCGAGGTCCGGATAGAACGGCTTCTCGACGTGCTCCGCATAGTGTTGGCGGGACAGCTCCGGCGTGATGCGGAGCATCTTCGCCCCGACGATCTTCAGTCCCTTCCGCTCCAGCCGGGAGAGGATCTCCCCGGTCAGGCGCCGCTGGACGGCGTCCGGTTTGACGAGGATCAGGGTGCGTTCGAGGGCCATGCGGGAAGGCGGAAGGATGAAGGCGAAAGGCGGAGGGGAAAGATGACACACCCCCGCCCGTTCCTCAACGCGACGCCGCAGTTCCTTCCGCCTTCCCCCCCCCCCTCGCCCTTCCGCCTTGAACCTCACGCCTTCGACATCATCTCGCGGAAGCGGGCGAACAGGTGGCCGCTGTCGTGCGGGCCGGCGCTGGCTTCCGGGTGGTACTGCACCGCGAAGGCCGGACGGGTCTTGTGGCGGATGCCGCTGACGGTGTCGTCGTTGAGGTTGATGTGGGTCACCTCCACGTCCGCCGGCAGGCTGTCCGCTTTGAGGGCGAAGCCGTGGTTCTGGCTGGTGATCTCGACCCGACCGGTCTCCTTTTCGAGCACCGGCTGGTTGGCGCCGCGGTGGCCGAATTTCAGCTTTTCGATCTCCCCGCCGCAGGCCAGCCCGAGCAACTGCTGGCCGAGACAGATGCCGAAGATCGGCACGCCGTCCTCCAGCAGCTCCCGAATCGTGCCGACGGCGTAGTCCAGCGGCCGCGGGTCGCCGGGGCCGTTGGAGAGGAAGATGCCGTCCGGCTTCTGGGCTTTCACCTCGGCGGCCGTCGCGGTGCCGGGCAGGACGGTCACCTTGCAGCCCATCGCGGCGAGGTGGCGGGGAATGTTCCACTTCATGCCGTAGTCGATCGCCACCACGTGCGGCGTGTGCCCCGGCGTGGCCTGCGCGGCGCTGGGAGCGGCGAATTCGTGCAGCGGCTCGGCCCAGTCCCGGGGGGCGTCCGGCATGACCGTCTTGATGAGGTCCTGACCGACGATGTCCGGGCTGCTCTTGGCTTTCTCGACGAGGGCGGCGTCGTCCAGCGTCTCCGTGGAGATTACCGCCGTCATCGCCCCGGCGCTGCGGAGCCGGCGGACCAGCGCCCGGGTGTCGACCCCGCTGATCCCCACGACGCCCGCTTCCTCGAGGTAGGCCGACAGCGGCTTCTCGCTGCGGAAGTTACTGGGCCGGCGGCACAGCTCCCGCACGACGAACCCGCGGGCGGCAATCCCCTTGGACTCCACGTCGTCGGCGTTCACGCCGTAGTTGCCGATCTCCGGGTAGGTCATCGTCACGATCTGCCCGGCGTAGGAGGGGTCCGTGAGGATCTCCTGATAGCCGGTCAGACTGGTGTTGAAGACCGCTTCGCCGAAGGCTTCGCCGGTCGCGCCGAAGTGTTCGCCGGTGAACACGGTGCCGTCGGCGAGGGCGAGCTTGGCGGGGCGGGGCGACGTTTGCGGCATCGGGCGGGCGGGGGCGGGGGCCCCGGGGCGGGTCGAAGGGGGTTCGGGCGGCATCCTACGCAAAACGGCCCGGACGCTCGATGCGTCCGGGCCGCGGGCGGTCGATCAAACGCGTCGGGGGACGGGTTATTCGCTCTTGCTGAGCACGAACTCGTCGAACTCGACCGCGTCCGTCTCCGGGTCGCGGACGGTGGCGAAGAACTCGGAGATCAACCCGACGAACCGCTGCTGGCGGATGCTGTAGAAGTTGTGCTTGCCGTCGCGGCGGGGCTCGATGATGCCCGCGTTGCGGAGCAGGGCGAGGTGGTGCGAGACCGCCGGCTGGCTCTGGGAGAGCCGCTTGCACAGGGCGGTCACGTGCAGTTCGCCCTCGCGAGCCAGGTACAGCAGGATCCGCAGCCGGGTCTCGTCGGAGAGCAGCTTGAAGACCTGCACGAGGTCCTGCTCCAGGGCGTCCGGCAGGACGGGGAACCGGCCGTCGGATTCGGCGTCCTGCTCCACGTCGGTCAGACCGGCGCCGAAGTCGTCCTCCAGGACGTCGTCGGAGCGGTGGGCCAACCCGGCCCGACCGGTCACGTTCGTGGCCGCGGTGCGGATGGAAGGGGAGGGGGCGTCGGCGTGACGAACGTCGTTAACCGGTTCGGCGACGGCGGTGGCGAGCATTGATAGAGGTCCGTGGTGTGGGTCGGCACAGAGGCCGGATATCGTAGTGTGGGTGGAGCCGACCCAAGGTCGGGAAAACGGTCGCACGTCAGTCTCACGGGGAGGGCGGGCGTCCGATCAACGCATCCGCAAGCGGCGTGCCAAAGGCTCGTCGTCCGCGGGGCGTCCGCCGGAACGGCAATCCCGCGTCTGGCTTCGGCACGAGAGACTCGTGACGGCCGCTGGCCGGGGATGCGGGGGGAGACCCATCAGGCGGTTCGCAGGAGTCTTACAGTACGGGACTCGTAGTCAACAGTCGATTTCCGTGCCGCTGAGTCTTCATGCAGATTTTCGATTCCGTTGCTAGAGTTGCGTTCATTGCGAGGCCAATAGCGTCTGCACCCCGGTCACCGGTGAAAAAATGTCTTAGCCTCAGTGCGGCGAACGGCCGCGGCGTCTCGCCGACCGACCCTGCCCATTTGGCGGGCAGAGGCGCCTGATGAATGATCCATCGCTCCCAATGCATCACGACCGTCTCATGCCGAATCCCATCTCCGGCCCGCCTGCTGGATTTGCGGCGCTGCCCGGCCGTTCGGCAGTCGTCACCGGCGCCAGCAGCGGGATCGGGGCCGCGATCGCCCGGGAACTGCACGCCGCCGGGGCGACGCTGTTTCTCACCTGCCGGGCCTCCGCGGATCGGTTGGCGGCCGTCGCCGAGGAGGTCTCCGCGGTCGGCCGGTTCGTCGGAGACCTGGCGGAGCCGGCGGAGCGGGACCGGCTGCTCGCCGAAGCAACCGCCGCCCTCGGCACGCCCGACGTGTGGGTCAACAACGCCGGCGTCGACCTGCTGACCGGCGCCGGCCGCTCGCTGTCGTACGAGGAGAAGCTCGCCGCCCTGCTGGCGGTGGACGTGACGGCCACGGTCGCCCTCTCCCGGGCAGTCGGGGCGGCGATGCGGGAGCGGGGCGGCGGGGCGATTCTGAACGTCGGCTGGGATCAGGCCGCGACCGGCATGGACGGCGACAGCGGAGAGCTCTTCGCCGTCGCTAAGTCCGGCGTGATGGCCTTCACCCGGTCGCTGGCGGTCTCGCTGGCGCCGGAGGTGCGGGTGAACTGCGTCGCCCCCGGCTGGATCCTCACCGCCTGGGGCGAAACCGCCCCGAACGAGTGGCAGGCCCGGGTCATGCGGGAGACGCCTCTCAAACGCTGGGGCACGCCGGAGGACATCGCCCGCTGCGCCCGCTGGCTGTGCAGCGACGCCGCCTCCTTTGTGACCGGGCAGGTCGTGAACGTGAACGGCGGGGCCGTCCGGTGAGCGACGGGGACGAACAGGCGCCCGGGCAGAACCGCTGGCGGGGGGAGCGGGTCCTGTTCGTCACCGGCACGCTGGCGGAGCCGGCCCTGCGGCGGACGCTCGGCCCGCTGGGCGAGCGGCACGGCTTCGCCTGGGAGATCGCCGTGCCCGGGGTGCAGGTGGCGGCGCTGACGCACACGAAACTCCTCCTGAACCGCCTCGGTTCGCTGCTGGACGACCTCGGGGGCCGCTTCGACCGGGCCGTGCTGCCCGGTCTGTGCGACGCCGACCCGGCGGCGCTGAAGGAGCGGTTCGGCCTGCCGTTCGTTCGCGGGCCGAAGGATTTTCACGACCTGCCGGCGTTCCTCGGCGACGACGACCGCGACCCGCCGGACCTGTCGCGGTGGGACATTGAAATTATCGCCGAGATCAACCACGCCGCCCGCCTGTCGGACGCGGAGGCCGTCGCGACCGCCGCGGCTCTGCGGGCGGACGGGGCGGACGTGATCGACGTCGGCGCCACGCCCGGCGCCCCCGCGGCCCGCGTCGCGGACCTGGTGCGGTTGCTGAGGGGCGAGGGGCACCGGGTGAGCGTGGACAGCTTCGACCGCGGCGAGGTGACCGCCTCCGTCGAGGCCGGCGCCGAGCTGGTTCTCTCCTGCAACGGCACGAACCGCGACTGGGCGGTGCCGCTGGGAAAGGACACGGGGGCGGAGTTCGTCGTGATCCCCGACGAGCCGTCGGACCTCGACAGCCTGTACCGCACCGCCGACGCGCTGGGCGAGGCCGGCGTCGCCCATCGGCTGGACGCGATCCTGGAGCCGATCCACTTCGGCTTCGCGGCGTCGCTGGACCGCTACTCCGAGGTGCGCCGCCGCCGGCCGGAGGCGGCGATGCTGATGGGGGTCGGGAACCTCACCGAACTGACCGGCGTCGACTCCGCCGGGGTGAACGCCCTGCTGGCGGGGTTCTGTCAGGAGCGGCGAATCTTCAGCGTGCTGACCACCCAGGTGATCCCCTGGGCCCAAAGCAGCGTGCGGGAACTGGACGCCGCCCGCCGGCTGATGCGCTGCGCCGCCGACCGCGGGACCGTGCCGAAACATCTGAGCGACGCCCTGGTGATGCTCCGTGATCCCCGGCCGCGGGTGGCGACGCCGGCGGAAATCGAAGAGCTGGCGGCCTCGGTGACGGACCCGAACTACCGGGTGCTGATCGACGGGCGGAACATTCACCTCTTCAATCGCGACGGCCGGCACGTCGGCCGGGATCCGTTCGCCCTGTTCGACGCCGCGGAGGCCGCCGCGACCGCCGCGGGGCGGCCGCTGTCGGCGTCGCACGCCTTTTACCTGGGGCACGAGTTGGCGAAGGCGGCGACGGCCCTCACGCTGGGGAAGGGCTACGTGCAGGACGAAGCCTTGCGGTGGGGGATGCTGACGCGGGCGGAGGAGAGCGCAATCGACCGCCGGAGAAAGTAGGGTCCGCTCCGCGGACCGTTTTCTGACGGGCTGAGCTTCCCCGGACGGTCCGCAGAGCGGACCCTACGGGGGTGCCGCCGCTCGTTCACGAACTGACGCCCCCGCCGACGGTCCCCGCGGCGCTCTCGGCGTTCGCCGACCGCGGGCCCGTGCTGTTCGACAGCAGCGCGACCGACGACCCGCGGGGTCGGTATTCCTATCTCACCGCCGACGTGCGGCCAGCGTCCGTGCGGACGGTGCGGGGGGCGCTGGCGGCGTTCGAGACGGAGTGGATCGACGGCCTGCCGCCGTTCCAGGGCGGAGCGGTGGGGTTGTGGTGTTACGAGGAGGGCCGCCGGTTCGAGCGGCTGCCGGAACCGAAGACGTACGCCGTGCCCGAATGCGGCCGGGATCCCCGCCTGCACCTCGGCCCGGGGCGGAGCGTCACCGCGGTCGCAGACTGGGCGCTCGCTTGGGACCACGCGGCGGGGCGGGCGTGGGTGATCTCGCAGGGCGGCCCGGACCCGCACGCCCCGCAGGGCGTCCGGCGGGAGCGGTTGGCGGAACGGCGGTTGGTTGCCGTGCTGGCCCGGTTGGAGGCCGAGCCGCCGCCGATCCCGGGGACGGTCCGCGGCGAACCGCTTCAGCCGGATCTGCCGAGGGCGCCGGGCTGGCGGGAGACGTACGGGACGTTCACCCGGGCCGAGTACGAACGAGCCGTGGAGCGGGCCGCGGAGTACATCCGGGCCGGCGACGTCTTCCAGGTGAATCTCGCGCAGCCGCTGATCGTGGCGGGAGCCACGGTCCGGAATTGGCGGGAACTGTACGGGGCGCTGCGGACGGAGAACCGGGCCCCGTTCGCGGGCGTCTTCGCGGCGGGGGCGTTCGGACCGGACGCCGACGGCGTGTTGCTGAGCGCCTCGCCGGAGCGGTTCCTTTCCGTCACGCCGGACGCCGACGGGCGGATGCAGGTCGAGACCCGGCCGATCAAAGGCACCCGGCCGCGGCCGAACCCGCCCGCCAGCGACCCCGCCGCGGACGCCGCCGCCGCGGAGGAGCTGCGGGCTTCCGCCAAAGATCGGGCGGAGAACGTGATGATCGTCGATCTGCTGCGGAACGATTTATCGAAAGTCTGCGAGCCCGGCAGCGTGCGGGCGCCGGCCCTGTGTGAACTGGAGAGCTACGCCAGCGTGCACCACCTCGTCAGCGAGGTCCGCGGCACGCTGCGGGCGGACCGCGACGCTTGGGACCTGCTCGCCGCGGCGTTTCCCGGCGGGTCGATCACCGGGGCGCCGAAGGTGCGGGCGATGGAGATCATCCACGAACTCGAACCGTTCGCCCGCGGGCCGTACTGCGGCAGTCAGTTCTGGATTGGCTTCGACGGGGCGATGGACTCGAACATCCTCATCCGCACCGCCTGGCTGCGGGACTGGGGGACGGTCGCCTGGGTCGGCGGCGGCGTCACCGCCCAGAGCGACCCGGCGGCCGAGTACGAGGAAACGCTCCACAAAGCCGCCGCGACCCTGCGGGCCCTCTGCCCGCCCGGGTGACTCGCCCCGGTTCGCCGTCGCCGTTAGGCGGCGCGCGTCTGGAACCCGCTACCATCCCCGCGTGATTCTGCTGGTCGACAACTACGACTCCTTCGTGCACAACCTCGCCCGGTCGTGCGCCGAGCTGGGGAAGGAGGTGACGGTCCGCCGACACGACGCCGTCACCCTCGCCGAGGCCCGGGCGATGCGCCCGGAGGCGGTGATCCTCTCCCCCGGCCCCTGCGGGCCGGCGGAGGCGGGCGTTTGCGTGGAGTTCGCCCGGGCCGCCTGCACGGACTGGGATGTGCCGCTGCTCGGCGTGTGCCTGGGCCATCAGGCGATCGCCGCGGCGTTGGGCGGGCGGGTGGTGCGGGGGGAGCCGGCCCACGGCGTCGCCGCGGCGGTGCGACACCACGGCTCCGACCTGTTCGCCAACCTGCCGAACCCGCTGGCCTGCGGGCGATATCACTCCCTCGTCGCGGAGCGAGCCTCGCTGCCGGAGGAACTCGCCGTCACGGCGACGCTGGAGGGCGGGGCGGACGACGGAACGATCATGGCGCTCGCCCACCGCACCCGGCCGGTGCGGGGCGTGCAGTTTCATCCCGAAAGCGTGCTTACCCCCGACGGCGACGCGTTATTGGCGAACTTTCTGCGGCTGAGCGTCGGGTCCGGCTGAAGTTCGACCCGCGGCCCGACCGATGACCCCGATTCCCGGGTCCCGGTCGGAGTTCGGCGGTGCGCAGCGGCTTAGTCCCCCACATTCTCGCGGCGGTCGCCGTGTGCGCCGTCTCGGCGGGGGGGGCGGGGACCTCCGCACGGGCGGCCGACTGGTACGAGGACCTCGCCTCCGCCCGGGCCGCGGCGGTCGAGAGCGATCGTCCGCTCCTCCTGCATTTCAGCGCCTCCTGGTGCGGGCCCTGCCGGCAGATGGAGCCGGTTCTGCACTCCGCCACCGTCGCGGACGTGCTGCGGAAGGACGCCGTCGGCGTCCACCTGGACTTCGACCGGCACAAGGCGATCGCCCAGCAGTACGGCGTCCGCGGCATCCCCGCGGACGTGTTGCTGACCCCGGACGGTCGGGTGCTCGGTCAGATGAGCGGTCTGAAACAGCCCGCCGACTACGCCCGCCGGGTGCGGGCCGTGGCGGGGCAGTACGTCTCGCTGAAACAGCTCCCCAAGCCGGAACTCGGCCCGCGGATCGCCTTCGACAAGCCGGAGGGGCCGCGAATCAGCGTCACCGACCCCTCCTGGCCGGCCGGGCTGGCCGCCCCCGGGGACGACGGGGACGAACCGAACCTCGGCCCCGCCGTGCCGGACGCCGCCTTCGACGGGGCCTTCGGCGACAGCGCCCCGTCGGCGACGCCGCCGACGCGTTCCCCTTCCGACCTCTACGGCGGCCGGCCGGACCCGTTCCGCCCGGGCTCCTCCGCCGATCCCGGCGCCGTCGACACGCCGAACGCTCCGCCGGCCGGCGCTTCGGAAGACCGGGAGAGCCGCCGCCCGGTCCCGGGTACGCCCCGCGTCGTACGGCGCCCGACCCGCAAGCTGCTGGGGATGCGGGGCTTCTGCCCGGTGACCCTGCACCTCGAAAAGAAGTGGGTCCGCGGGAAGCGGGACTTCCAGTGGGAGCACCAGGGCATCACGTATTTCCTGGCCAGCGACGCAGCGTTCGACAAGTTCTACGCCAACGCGGACCGCTACGCCCCGAAGCTGCTGGGCTGCGACCCGGTGCTGTACCGGGACGAAGGCCGGGCCGTGCCGGGCAGCACGACCTACGCGGCGATCTGGCGGGACGACCTATTCCTGTTCGTCAGCGACGAGAACCGCAAAACGTTCCACGCCGACCCCTCCCGCTACGCCAACGGCCGCCAGGTGCTGCTGATCGAGGAAATCGAGGGCGTGGGGACGTACTGACGGAAATCCCAATGACCAAGACCCCAAGAACCAAACCCGTTTTGGTTCTTGAGTTCTTGGTCTTGGAGCTTCGACCCGTCACCGCGTCGCCGGGCTGGCCTCGGGGGTGCGGAGGCGTTGCAGGTAGCGGTCGTAGAACCGGGTCTGGCGGCTCTCCGGCGGGTAGGGGACGCCGTCGACGAACACCGCCTTGATCGAGGTGGTGATCTGCAGCGGCGAGCCGTCGGCGAGGATCAGGCTGGCCCGTTTGCCGGGGGTGAGCGTCCCGGCCCGATCGGCGACGCCGAGGATCGACGCGGCGTCCGCGGTGATCGCCCGCAGGGCCGCCTGTTCCGGCAAGCCGTAGGCGACCGCCTGGGCGGCCTCGAACGGCACGTTCCGGCTGTTGCTCGCTTCGTCGGAGTGCAGGCAGAACGTCACGCCGGCCTCGTACAGCCGGCCCGGGTTGGCGTAGGGGGCGTCGTACGGATCGTGGTCCTCCGTGGGCCGCCGCATCACCGGGCCGACGATCACCGGCACGTCCTTCGCCGCCAGTTCGTCCGCCAGCTTCCAGGCGTCCGCGGCGCCGGTGATGATTGGTTTGAGGCCGAACTTCTCCGCGAACGCCAGGCTCTGGGCGATCTGTCGGGCGGTGTTCGCCTCGAAGAACACCGGCTTCTCGCCCTTCAGGTAGGGGGCGAGGGCGTCGAACCGCGGGTCCGGCACAGGGCCGAGGGCGTCGTCGCCCTCCGCCTCGGCGGCGGCGACCGCGTCGAGGTAGCGTTGGCCCTCCTCCAGGAACTCGGTGAGCTGTTCGATCCGCTCCTTGAGGCGGTCGTCGCTTTCCGTGCTGTCGCCGTCGAACGGGTTATAGCTGCGTTCCAAGGGCCAGTTGATCTGCAGGCCGGCTTCCAGTTCGACCACCATTTCCGGGGCCGTCCAGCCGGAGAGCTGAACCACGCTGACCTGCCCGGCGATCAGCCCGCCGACGGGGCGAACCAGGGCGTGGGTGATCCCGCCGGCCCGGGCCACGGGGATCAGTTCGGAGTCCCGGTTGAGGGCGATCCCGGCCCGCAGGTCCGGCTGGAGATCGCCGCTTTCCCGGTAGTCCTGCGTCTCGGACACCTTGCCGATCTCGGTCAGTCCCAGTTCCGTGCCGGCGTCGAACAGGCCGGGGGTGATTGTCAGGCCGCGGACGTTCAGCAGGGGCACGCCGGGCGGCACCTCGACCGGACCGACCGGTCCCACGGCGGTGATGACGCCGTTCTGCACGACGATCACGCCGTTCTCGATCACGCCGTCCTCGCCCTGCGAATCGTCGCAGGTTTGAATCGTCGCCCCGGCGAGGGCGAACGTCCCGCCGCGGGCCGGTTCGAGGTCGAGCGTCAGCTCGCGCAGTTCCGGCTCCGGGAAGCTCCACGTCGGCGGGGTCTTCGTCCGCTCCTGCGCCTTCGGGGAGAGGGCGGTGACGGCCCGGGAGCGGTCGAAGAAGATCTCGCCGTCGACGATCGTCGTCTCGACCCGGGTGAAGCTGTTCAGCGGGTGGGCGTTGTAGACGGCGAGGTCGCCGTCCTTGCCGACCTCGATGCTGCCGAGGCGGTCCTCCAGCCCCAGTTCGCGGGCCGCGTTCAGGGTGACGAAGGCGATCACGTCGTCCGGGTCGACGTTCCCGTACTTCACCGGCTTGGCGGCCTCCAGGTAAAGGTGCCGGATCAGCTCCCAGTCGTCGCTTTTGATGACCGTATTGACGTCCGCCTCGTGCAGGATCGCGGCGTTGTAGGGGGTCGCGTCGTAGGCCTCGACCTTGTAGGCCCACCAGTCGGCGAAGGTGCTGGCGCTGGCCCCGTGGGCGGCAATCTCCGGGGCGATCTTGTAGCCCTCGAGCACGTGCTGAAGGCTGGCCACGCGGACGCCGAAGCGTTCGGCGACCCGCATCAGCATCAGGATTTCGTCCGCCCGGTAGCAGTGCGAGTGGATGAATTTGTCGCCGCCGAGGATGTCCGCCAGCGCCTCCAACCGCAGGTCGCGGCGGGGGGGCAGCAACGTGTCCTTCTTCGACGGATCGGCCGCGATCGCCTCCTCGTAGGCCTGCTGCCGGCGGGCGTAGTCGGCGGCCTCGCTGAAGGCCCGTTTGAGCGTCGCCTCCACGCCGAGGCGGGTGTTCGGGAAGGCCGCCTTGGAGTCCTTCACGTTCTCCCCGAGGGCGAACTTTACCCCCTGCTTGGCGCCGTCGAACTTGTGCGCCTCGGCGCTTTGGCCGTACCGCAGTTTGACGACCGCGTCCTGCCCGCCGACGACGTTGGCGCTGCCGTGGAACAGCCGGGCGGTCGTCACCCCGCCGGCCAGCGCCCGGTATTCGCTGTCGTCGTCGGTGTCGATCACGTCCGCGATGCGGACCTCCGGGGTGAGGGACCGCGTCGCCTCGTTGATCCCCTCGGTGATCATGATGTGGGAGTGCGTGTCGATGATCCCCGGCATCAGGTACCGGCCGGTCGCGTCGAGGTGCGTGTGGTCCGGCAGCGGACCCGGTTCGGCGCCGGCCTCGACGACGGCGAATTTGCCGTTGGTAATCACGACGGTGGCGTTCTCGATCGTCTCCCCCGTCCCGGTCAGGACCGTGCCGCCGGTGATGACGAGGTTCCCGCCGGTCCGCCGTTGGGCGGCGAGACGGTCGGCGCGGATCTCCGTCGGTTGGCTCTCCGCGTCGGCGGCCGGGACCGGCTTGGGGGCGGTGAGGGCCTTCCGCTTTCCCTTCTGCTTGGCCAGGTCCAGCGGCTTGGCGTTCTCGTTGTACTCGTAGCGTTCCCGGTCGATCAGCACGTACCGCGTTTTGGCGTCGGCCTCGGTGAAGGGGCCGGTGAGGGCGACAACGTGCGCCTGTCGGCCGGCTTCCAGCGTGCCCAGCCGGCTGCCCTGACCCAGCAGGTCGGCGGCGTCGCGGGTCAGAGCGGCGAGGGCGGCGTCCTCCGGCAGCCCGGCCTTCACGGCCAGCCGCAGGTTCGTCAGCAGTTCCTCCGGCCCCTTCAGACCGCGGGAGGAGAGGGCGAAGCGGCGCCCGGCCCGGTGCAGGGCGGCCGGGGCAGCGACCGCCTCCCGCCAGCGGGCCAGCCGCGCCCGGTAGGCCCGCAGCGGCTCCGGCACGCGGACGTCCGCGGGGGCGGTCTCATCGTCGTCGTCCTCGTCCTCATCCTCGGCGGCGCCGTCCTCTTTCTCGTCGGCGTCCTCCTCCTTGTCGTCGTCCGAGTCGTCGCCCTTCGGCTTCTTGTAGCCCTGCCGCTTCGGCTCCGAGCCGAAATCGAGGCTGAGGATGATGGTCTCCGGGGCGTTGGCGGCGGCGTTTTCGGCAGCCGGGTCCCAGACGGAGGGGGCCTCCCGCAGCCGCGGGCCGGCGGCGAGGGCGGGAGTCAGGTCGTATTCGGCGGCGAAGTTCACCGCCCGGCGGGCGTCGTCGGCGCTGCTCACTTCAAACAACGCCGGCAGGTCCCCGGCGAGCGTCGCGGCGAGGGCCTCCAGCGTCGGGTCCGCCGGCGGGCGGGGCACCCCGGCGGCGCCGTCCGCCCAGAGTTTCTGATGCAGGGTGTGCCGTTGGGCGTCGGACAGGGCCTGCCGCAGGTGGGCGAACGTGCCCATCAGCGTGTTCGGATAGCCCCGCCCCGACAGCCGGGAGAGGTCCAGCGCCGCGAACAGTTCCTCGGCGAGCAGCGTTTCTCGCAGCGGCGCCTCGGCGGTGGTGACGAGGGCCGTCTTGCCGCCCGCGATCCGGCCCCGCGGCACGAGGTGGGCCGCCGTGAACCCGGCCTCCCGCAGGGCCTTCGTCGCTTTGTCGTCCCGCGCCAGCCCCTCCTGAGCGAGGAATTCCGGGACGAGGCCGCGGCGGTTGTCGGTCTCCGTTGCAGCGAGGACGTAGCGGGTCTGATTGACGTCCCGCCCGGCGGCCGGGTCGGGGATGCGGTCCTCGTCCAGCGGCCGGTCCGTCGCCGCGTCGAGGAACCCGGCGTAGACGAACAGACCGGTGCAGTCGATCTCCTCCGCGTTGGGCGGCACGACGACCTCGTCGGTCGGACCGGCGGCGACGATCAGCCCGTCCCGGGCGACCACGGTCCCCACGAACGGTTCGGCCTCCGGCGCGGTGCGGACCGTGCCCCCGACGAGAGCGTAAGCGGCGGGGGTCAATCCCGCGGGCCGCTCCTGAGCCGGGGCGGCGGGCGTCAACGCCCAACAGAGCAGCGGCAGGAGGCCGGTGGCGAACGGGGGGGCGAGGCGACGCAACGGCCCCGCGGCGGGGCGGGGGGGAGGAACGCTCGACATCGGACGGGGCGGACGGGGGTGCGGGACGGCTGGAAGGACGTGCCGGGGCGCGAGCGGCGGGTCGGCAACCTACCGCCGCCCGGGCGGCGTTCGCCACGCCGCCCGAATCCCCGGCCCGCCGCCCGATCGCTCCGTCGACGCGGATCGTGACGCCGCGGGCGCCGCGAATCGTCGCGGAGGGGACGAAGCGCCGGGACCGCGATTGACACCGCCGAGTTGATGGCTAGGATTCCCGCAGGTCGGGCCTCGGGGCCGTCGGAGGGTTCCCGTTTCTCCCGGCCGCTGCCCCGGGTTCAGCCCGTCGGCCTCTCTCCCCGCCCTGACCGGCCTGGTTTCGCCGTCGTTGTCGACGGGCCCCGGCTCGTTACGTTCGACAGGACGCCGCGGTTCTTTCAGGAACCACGGGTTCTTCCGGGAACGTCGGGTTCGTCAGGCGGCGTGGACGGCCGGCCAAGCCCTCCTCGCCCCGAGCGTCGCGAACCGCGGCCCTCCTCGTTGGCGGAGAGCGTCGGGCGGGCGTCGGGGCGACCGCTTTCGCATCTGCATCCGGCCTGCGCCGTTTCGTTCCCGATCTGCCCCGGCGGACGGGAGTTCGGCCCGTTCGGCTGCCCCGCGTCCCTCCCGGGGCGGCGTTCGCGGCGATCCTTCGCGATCGTCGCCGATCCCGCGGCCCCGGGCGTCCGGGAGTTTCGCCCTGTTCGCCGCCGTTATCGCTCGGGCCGTCCGGCCCGGTTGGTCTCTGTCGTTTCTGCCCGGCCGTTCTGGCCGGGATGCGGCGCCCGTCCCGGCTTTCGCGGGGGCGAACGCGCCGAACCGTTATTTCATGTTGATCGTGTGAGGAACCTCGGCCCTATGCCGTCCGCCACCGCCGCCGTCTCCGACGAGACGGACATCGCCGCTGACAACGACTCCTCCGCGCCCCGTCGCGGCGCCGCCCGCCGGCGGTCCCGCGCCGCTCGCCGGAAAGACGATTCCACCAGCGAACCCCAGACCCACGCCGAGGCTATGGACGACGCAGACGCCGAAGGGTTCGGAGCCGGCCTCGCCGAAGAGGCCGAACCCAAACCCCGCCGCAAGACGACCCGCCGTCGGACCAAGAAGGCGGAACAGAACGACGAGGAAACCGTGAGCGAAGACGTCGCCGAGTCTGAAGGCGAGTCGGAGGGCGATGAGGAGGCCGAACCGAAGAAGGCCCCCGCCCGTCGCCGCTCCGCCAAGAGCTCCACGACCCGGAAGACGGCCGCGAAGAAGTCGACGACGAAGAAGGCCGCCGCGAAGCGCAGCCGGGCCAAGAAGAAGGCGGAGCCGGAGGAAGAGGAGATCGACCTCTCGGAGTTCGACTTCGGCTTCGAGGACGACGCCCCGCCGTTGCCGATCAACCCGTCCGCCGCCGCCGCCGTGAAACCGCGGCGTTCCGTGACGGTCGACGACGATTTCGGCGTGCGGCTGCCGCCCTCGGTCGCCAAAAACCTCGCCGTCGAGAAGCTGGCGGAGACGCTCGAATCCAAGAACGCCCCCGCGGCCGGGAGCGGCAAAAAGTCCCGCCGCGGGCGCCGCGGCAAGAAAGGCGGCGGCGAGAACCAGCCCGCCCCCGCGCCCCGCGGCGGCGGCAAGCCGGCCCCGAAGCAGGGCGGCGGCGAGCCGGTCACCGGCGTGCTGGAGATGCACCCCAAGGGCTACGGCTTCCTGCGGGAGGCCGCCAACAACTACGTCGCCCAGGAGTCCGACCCGTTCGTCTCCGGGGCCCTGGTGGACCGCTTCCGCCTGCGGGAAGGGGTGGAGATCCAGGGCGAGATCGGCCCCGGCAACCGCGGGCAGGGCCCCCGGCTGAAGCTGATCACCGCCGTGGACGGCGTGAAGCCGGAGGAATACGACGAGACGCCGAAGTTCGACGCCCTCACCCCGATCAACCCGACTGAGCAGATCGTGCTCGAAACGGGGCAGTACACCGTCTCCACCCGTGTGATGGACCTGCTCACCCCGTTGGGCAAGGGCCAGCGGGCGTTGATCGTCGCCCCGCCGCGGAGCGGCAAAACCGTCCTGCTGCGGGAGATGGCCGACAGCATCTCCACGAACCATCCGGAGGTGCACCTCATCGTGCTGCTCATCGACGAGCGGCCGGAGGAGGTCACCGAGATGCAGCGGACGGTCAACGGCGAGGTCGTCGCCAGCAGCCTGGACCACGACGTCGAAAGCCATATCCGCGTCTCGCAGCTCGTCATCGAGCGAGCCAAACGGATGGCGGAAGAAGGCAAGGACGTGGTCGTCCTGCTGGACTCGATCACCCGGCTGGCCCGGGCGTTCAACAAATGGACGAACAGCGGCCGCGTCACGCAGGGCGGCATCGACATCAAGGCGCTGGACATCCCCAAGAAGCTGTTCGGCACCGCCCGGAAGTTCGAGGAGGGCGGCAGCGTCACGGTCGTGGGCACGGTGCTGGTCGAGACCGGCAGCCGCGGCGACGACGTGATTTTCCAGGAGTTCAAGGGGACCGGCAACATGGAGCTGGTCCTCTCCCGGGCCTTGGCCGACCGCCGGATCTTCCCGGCGATCGACATCCCGCAGAGCAGCACCCGCCGCGAGGAACTGCTGCTGGACCGCGAGACGCACGAGAGCGTCAACCGGCTCCGCCGCAGCCTGATCTCCCTGCCCAGCACGCAGGCGATGGAGGACCTCTCCCGGACGCTGCAGAAGTTCGAAACGAACGAGGAGTTTCTGCAACGCGTGTTGCAGGTGATGTGAGCCTCGCCGCTCGCAACGTGATTCGTAACGCCGAGGTCCTGCGGGGCCTCGGCGTTATTTCTTTCGTCCTGCTCAGGACCGCGTGCGTTTGCGTCGGCGCGGCGTTTTCGCGTCGGGGGCGACCATGCTCCAGAACTCCGATTCGCCCTCGTCGGCCTCCGTGCCGGTGCGGCTAGGGGCGGGCGGCGGCGGGGCGGATCCGGCGGCGCTCGAGGAGGAGCGAATGGTCGTCGGCTTCTCCGTCAGCGACTCGTCGGGCGGTTCCGGCGGGGCCTTGATCGACACCGGGTCGTCGTCGACAGCGGGCGGCCGCGGGGGGCGGGGCCCCTCGGCCCGTCGCCGTTGCGTCACGATCTTCGCCTCGGCCCGCACCCCGCCGGTCTGCTCCACGGCGGCGGCGTGCACCAGCCCGCTGGCGTCCAGGGAGAGCGTCACCGCGATCGGACTGTTTTCCGGCAGGCCTTCCGGCAGCGGTTCGACGACGCAGTCGCCCAGTTCCGTCGGCGGGGCGTCCGGCGTCGGTCCGGCCTGCACCACGCGAATCCGCACCCGCCGCTGGCCCGGCCGGACGGTGCCGTAGGCCTGCGTCGCGGAGGCCGGCAGCGGGCTGTTCGGGGGGATGAGATAGTGCGGCACATGGGCGTTGGTGCCGACCTCCCGCACCAGGATGCCCAGCCCGCGGCCGGTCCGCTGGGTGGGCACGGCCCGGGAGAGCCAGTCCCGCCATTCGCCGGTGTCCGCCCGGTCGCCCAGCAGGTTCTTGGCGAACGATTCGTCGCGGGCCAGCAGTCCGGCGTACAGGCAGGCGCCGTGGGCGACGGACTGGTCCGGGGACAACTCCGTGCTGGGCGTGGTCCCGGCGAGCCGCTTGAGCATCGCCCGAACCGCCGGGATGCGGGTCGAACCGCCGGTGAGCAGCACCGCATCGATCTCGCCCCAGCCCTTCGTGTGCGTGCGGATGAGTTCCGTGACCCGCTTCTCCGCCCGGGCGACGAGGTGCGCGGTGAGGGCGTCCAGCTGGTTGCGTTCGACCTTGTAGCTCTTGCGGCGGCCGGCGTGGACGAGGTTGATCTGCGTCGCCTCCCGCACGGACAGCGACCGTTTCACCTCCTCCGCCTCGTTCAGCAAGGCCTGTTCGCTCTCGGGGTCGTTGCGGGGATCGGCGCC
>NZ_JBINJD010000070.1:0-25278 GCF_043951915.1 Alienimonas sp. DA493
GCGTCCGGGACGCGGTCGGTCGCCTCCACGTCCCGCTCGTCAGCCTTCCGTTTCGCCCGCCGTTCGCGGCGCCGGTTCATGCGGAAGGTCCGCATCGACTGCGGCCCGCTGAGCAGGCGGAAGCCGTTTCGCCAGTGCCAGAAGGCGCTCTGATGATTCCCGGTGAGGAACGTACTGGTCAGTTCGCCGTACCCCAACGTGCGCAGCGCACGGCAGGCGTCGGTCAGGAGGCGGGTGCCGAGACCGTGGCGGGCGTCCCACCAGTTGACGAACGCCCACGTCAGGTGCGGACGGCCCCAGTTCGTTCCGAGCCAGTCGGGCGGCGGGTTCTTCGCCGGCCGCCACTCGAACAGCGGGTCGTCGTCCGATGACGGCCGGTACAGCGTGACGAGCAACGCGCCGAGCGTCGCCGGCCCCTCCGGCTCGTCCTTCGACCGAAACCGCGGCTCGCCCTCGATCACGAGGCACGCCGGTTCGATCAGCGGACCCCAGCGGCCGCCGCGAACGTTCGTCATGCACTCCTGCGCCACCTCAAAGGACCGCTCCTCCGCCATCTGAGCGAACGGGGCGGTGCGGCAGAAGGCGCGGTCGAGCAGCCCCGGCAGTCCCTCCCAATCGGCGTCGGTCACCGGCCGGGTGGCGACGCCGCCGCCGTCGTGCGTTTCGGCGTCTCGCAGGTCCGGCGGGAGATCGGCGGCGGGGTCGCCCGGTCCGAACGTCTTGACGCAGGAGCAAGACTTCGGCCGAGGCGTCGCCACCACCTCCCCGCCGAAGTACTCCCATTTCCAACCGGGATGATGCGGAAGGGAATGATAGACCTCGATCGGCGCCGCGAAGCGGATCATGGGCCAATGTTCGGGTTCCATCGCTCGTCCCCGTTCACCCCCGCCGGTTTTGGTTCTTGTCTCTTGGTCCTTGAGACTTCTTCCCTACACCTCCATCAGCATCCGGCCGGGATCTTCGATGCTTTCTTTAATCCGCATCAGGAAGGTGACGGCCTCGCGGCCGTCGACGACGCGGTGGTCGTAGGTCAGGGCGACGTACATCATCGGGCGGATCACGATCTCGCCGTCCACGACCACGGGCCGGTCGACGATGTTGTGCATCCCCAAAATCCCGCTTTGCGGGGGGTTCACGATCGGGGTGCTCAGCAGCGAGCCGTAGATGCCGCCGTTGGTGATCGTGAAGGTGCCGCCCTGCAACTCCTCCAGGGCGATCTTGCCCGCCTTGGCCCGGCGGCCGAAGTCGGCGACGGTCTGTTCGATCTCGGCGAAGGAGAGCGATTCGGCGTTGCGGATCACGGGCACCGTCAGGCCCTTGCCGCCGCCGACGGCGACGCTGATGTCGCAGTAGTCGTAGTAGACCAGTTCGTCGCCGTCGATCTGGGCGCCGACCTGCGGGATGTTCTGCAGCGCGTCGACGACGGCCTTCACGAAGAAGCTGCTGAAGCCCAGCTTGATGTCGTACTTCTTCTGGAACGCCTCGCCGTACTTGGCCCGGGCCGCCTTCACGGCGGACATGTCGATCTCGTTGAAGGTCGTCAGCAGGGCGGCGTTCTGCTGGGCGGCGACCAGGCTGGCGGCGATCTTCTTGCGGATGGGCGTCATCCGCTGGCGCTTGACGGCCCGGCCGGGCTCGTTGCCCTCGGGGCCGGTCGTCATCGGGGCGGCGGCGGGGGCGTCCGCCCTGACCAGTTCGCCGCCGGACTGTTTGGAGCCGTTTTTAAGGTAGTTCTGCACGTCCTCCTTGAGGACCCGCCCGCCGGGGCCGGTGCCGGAGACCTGCGACGCGCTCAGCCCGTTCTGTTCCAACAGGAGGGCGGCGGCGGGCATCACGTGGGCGTCTTCCGCCCGGCCGGCGCTGGGGGAACTGGCGGTCGGCTCCTCGCGGCGGGGGTCGGCGGTGGTGCCCTCCCGCTGCGGGGAGGCGGACTGGTTGGTGGTTTTCTGCTCCGTGGCGGCCACGCCGGCGGGCTCGGCGCCGCCGCCGGAGTCCCCGCCCGCCCCCTCTTCGATCTGGGCGAGCACGTCGCCGACTTCGACCGTCTCCCCCTCGCCGATCAGGATCTTCGCCAGCCGGCCGGACGCCGGGGCGGTCACCTCGCTGGTGGCCTTGTCGGTTTCCAGTTCGACGATCACCTGATCGCGCTCCACGGCGTCGCCCTCGGCGGCGTTCCAGGCGGCGACCTGCATTTCGGTGACGCTTTCCCCGGCGCTGGGGACTTTGACCTCGACTACGGCAGCGGGCATCGGACGGCTGTGGCGGCCGGCGAGAACCGGCGGCGTCTCGGGGGGAGCGGGGCGAACGCGACGGGGCGGGCGACCGGCGCGGGGTCGAACGCATCAGACTCCCCGCGATCCCGGCGCCGTGCAACCGAGGGACCCGCCGCGACGCCCCGGGGGCGATTCAGGGGCGGTTTACCAACCCCGCCGACGCCGGTTCCGCTTCCCGCTCAGCAGCGTGTACAGGAAGATGCCCAGCACCACGGCGCCGAAAATCGGCAGCAGACAGCAACAGAGCCCGCCGACGAACGGATCGCCCTCAACCTTGATCTCCCCGGCCGCCGCGTCCGCAGGGGCCGCGGGGAGGGTGGGGGACGAGCCGCTTTCCGCGGGCGGGGGCGGGGGCGGGGCGTCGGCGATCGGGGTCTCCGTCGCCGGGTTCGACAGCGCCTGCAGCGCGACCGCGGCGGCGCCGTCCGGCAGGGGGGCGATCAGCTCGTAGTCGGTCGCGGCGCCGGCGTCGCCCACGCCGGCCCCAGCGTCGCCGGACGATTCGGCCAGCGCCCCGCGGAGGGCTTCGCGGAGAGCCTCCGGGTCGTCGGCCCGGCGGTAGCGGTCCACCTGCGTGGCGAGGGCGTGGTCCTCCGCCATCGCCACGCCGATGACGTCCACGGTCAGCCCGGTGCCCAGCGCCGCGGGCACGGCCCGCTCCAGCCGGTCGCCGTCGGTCGCCTCGCCGTCGGTGATCACCAGCAGGCGGTAGTCGCCGTATTTGCGGGCGGCCCGTTCGGCCAACAGAGCGTCGGCGGCCTCGGCGAGACGTTCGCCCAGCGGGGTGCCGCCGCCGGGGAAGACGAACTCCAGCTTTCCCGCGACCTCGTCAGCGGAATGCTGGGCGATCGGCAGCAGCTCGCTGTCCCCCTCCAGCCCGGCGCCGAAACCGTTCAGGACGTACACCCCCACCCGGGCGTCCGGCGGCAGGGCGGCGAAGGTCTCCCGCAGCGCCGCCTTCGCCACGTCCATCTTCGACTCCCCGGAGCCAGGCATCGGCTCCATCATCGACCCGCTGTCGTCCAGCACCACCGCCACGTGCAACGCGTCCGGGGCGGCCAGCTCCGCCGGGGCGAACGGCGCCGCGTCCTCCTGAACGACGGCCGAGGCGAACGCGGCGAGCAGCAGGGCGGCGTGCGGTACCATCGTCACTCGGCGGGTTCGGGGTCTGTGGGGGGCACGGGGGCGGCGGGAACCGGCAGCGTCAGCGTCGCCGTGGCGACCGCGGCGGGGTCGGGGCGGGAGGCCAGCGACGCGGCGACCGCCTCCGCGGTCCGCGGCACGATCCCCTCGTGGACGACGGCCCCGTTGATCGCAACGACGACCGGCCGGTCGAGGTTCACCAGTGCGTCCGACAGATGCAGCGTGACCTCCCGCACCGCGTCGGCGGGAACCGTCAGGTCGATCCGCTGCCCCGCAACGTCAGCGACGATCTTCGTCCCCTGCACGGCCTGATCGGCGGGGACCTCCAGCCAATAGAACCGCGGGTGGGTCACGTCGTCCTGCAACCAGACGACCTTGTTCGGCCACGGGTCGCGTTCAAAGCGGGCCATCCACGGCAGGGCGGCCCGGTCGCGGCCGTTCATCCAGTGGCCGCTGTCGGGATAAATCACGACGTTATGCTCGTAGCCGCCGGGGTCTCGCCTGTGCAGGGCGGCGAGCTGGTCCTTCCACTGCCCGGCGATTTTGTTGCGGTCGTAGGCGGCGTCTTTGCCGCCCATCCAGAGGGAGAACGGCAGGTTGCGGAGGCCGTCCGGCCGCGTTTCGTTGGGGTGGCCGGCCATCATCGAGGCCGCGGCGAAGCGGTCCGCCATCCGCGGGGCGAGTTGAAACACGCCGTCCCCGCCGGCGGAGTAACCCATGAGATAGACCCGGTTCGGGTCGACCGTCCCGTCGACGAGGTAGGACAGGATCAACCGATCCAGCAGCGGATCGATATGCGGCCGGTGCCACAGATCCCAGGTGTTCCCGGGGGCCCGCGGGGCGACGACGACGCCCTCCTGCGGTTCATAAAGGCGGATTTGATTCCGCCACTGGCCGTCGTTCATCGCCGCCGGCCCGCCCCCGCCGCCGTGCAGGGAAATGAACAGGGCGTGCCCGGCCCGCGGTTTCTCGCCAAAGCGGCGTTCGAGGAACTTCAACGTTTCCCCGCCGGCGGCGATCGCCTTCGCCTCCCGCTCCGCGAGCAGCACTGCGTCCCGCTCGGCGACGAGTTCCTCCCACGCGGCGCCGGCGGCCGCGGCGGCCTCCGGCTCCGAGAGCCCCTCCGGCGGGGCGACGGCGAACGCGGCGAGCAGCAGGGCGACGGGCATCGGCGAAGTCGAGGAACGCGGGGCGGCGGGCGGGGCGGCAGTCTTGTAACTCCCCTCTCCCTTGAGGGAGAGGGGTTGGGGGTGAGGGTGACGCACGGTTCGCACGCCCCCGCTCTCTGCAGTGACCGGCCGGCGGGAGAGCGAGGCGGGCCGTGAAGGGCGTGCGGGAATCACTGCCCCCTCACCCCCGGCCCCTCTCCCCCAAAAGGGGGCGAGGGGAGAACGGGGACGCCGGCCGGCGATTAAAAATCGAACTCGTTCGGCCCCAGCACCTCGGCGTTTACGCGGACGATGCGGAACTCCACCCGCATGTTCTCCTTCGCCTCCGCCAAGCTGCTGGGCTTGGGGATCACGGGGTCGGAGATGCCGGCACCGGTGGGCGTGAGGGCCGACAGGTCCACCTGCACGCCGGAGGCTTTGGCGTACTCGGCGATCGCCTGTTTGACGGCCTCGGCCCGGGCGACGGAGAGGTTCAGCGCCTTTTGCATCACCGCCCGCGGCCGGTGCTTGGGCGGGGCGTCGAAGGCCCCGCCGGCAATCAGTTTCTCGACCGCCGCCATGTCCGTCGGGTCGATCTCGCGGCCGTTGTAGAAGTATTTATACCGCCCCGGGGAGCCGGTCCGCTTCAGCGTGCCGTTGGCGATCCCGCCGAGGATCATCTCCCGCAGCACCGCCGTCGGGTCGGAGTGCCCGCGAATCACCACCACCGCCCCGGCGTAGCGGGCGGCGTTCTCCACGGCCCGGCGGAACTCCGCCCCGTAGCGGTCCGGGCTGAACTCGCTCTGGTTGGGGTCGAAGTGAATGGTGAACTCTAAAATCGTGTTCTCGTCCAGTTCCTCCATCGTGCCGAACACCTCGGCCTCCCCGCCGACGATCCGTTCCCGCTGCTCCGGCTCGGCGTAGGACACGCCGGCCTTTTCGGCGATCACGCGGTAATCGAACGGGGCCGGCTCGAACCCGTTGCGGTTCTCCGCGTAGCCCCACGCGGTCGCCATATCGAGGGCGTCGGACAGCTTGGCGTCGAACCCGACGAGGTTCCCCTCGGTGCGGAAGAACTCGATCTGCCCGGGCAGATTGACGAACTGGCAGTCCAGCAGCAGGCCGTGGGCGTCGACCTCCAGGTTGGGCATCACGTCGGCGCCGAAGATCTCTTGGGCGGACTCCAGCAGTTTGCGGTACTCCGGGCTCATGCGGCCGGAGCCCGCCTCAAATTCGTTGCGGAGTTTGACGACCCGCTCCCGCCCCGCGAGCCAGCCGGCGACGAGGGCCTCGCACTGGTCGCGGTGGGCGTCGAACCAGTCTTTGCGGACGGCGTACACGTCCGCGACGCTGCGATTCAGTTCCGCGGTGCTGACGACCACCCGGGCGCCCTTCACTGTGCCCTCCGCCCCGGTGCCGGCGCTGTCCGGCCCGCCGGTCAGGCCGATCATGTCCGGGGTGATCACGCAGCAGGCGGCGACCGATTCGTCCTGACGGAATAGCTCCGCCGCCCCGTCCGGGCCGGTCAGGTCCGGGACGAACACGATCTCCACGTCGTCCTTCGACAGTTCGGCGCTCTTGAGCACGTCGTACAGCAGGCCGACGTGCGGGCCGCCCTGCTGGACGGCGATTTTCTTGCCCTTCAAATCGTTGACCGTCCGCACCCCCTCCCGGCCGACGACGTGGTCGCCGGCGCTCCAGGAGAGCTGCAAAATCACGACCGGCTTGGTGCGGGGGTCGGCGCCGATCACCCCGCTGGCCTGCCCCAGCATCCGAAAGGTGCCGCGGAGGAACGGACTTTTCCCGCTCATATAGTCCTTCACCTGGGCGACGAAGTCGTCCCCGGGGGTGAGGTTGAGATTTAGACCCAGTTCGTCGAAGGCGGAGCCGTCCGCGGTTTTAAGACCGCCGCCGTTGGCCTCGAAGGTGGCGACGTCCCCGCCCCAGGTGATGAAGGGGACATTGATCGCCTCCCCGTCGGCGACCGGTTTGACGGGAGCGTCCCCGACGAGGTCGGCGAAGTTCTGCGTGGTTGCGTCTTGGGCCGCGGCGGCCGGGGGCAGGGCGAGCCCGGCGAGAAGCGCCGCGGCGGCGGCAGTCAGGAGCGGTCGCATGGCGTCGAAACGTAGGAGAAACCGGGGCGGCGAGCCGCCGCAGGTTAGCCAACGCAACGCACCGCCGCGCGGTTCATCCCGTCCGGAACGCTTCCCTGAACGGTCCCCCGGTCCCCGGTCTCCCGGTTCGCCGTCGCCGCGAGGCGGCGCGCCGGCCGTGGGACGGGCCCCGAAGTTAGTTGCGGCCATGTCGCTCGGCGAACTCGCCGCAAACGGCGACTGCGGCCCTCTGCGAAACGACGTTGTGGTCGATGATCCGAATCTCGTCTTTGCACTCGACGCAGGTCGGCAGTCGCAATTTCATCTCGGACGAAACGCTCACCGCGCCGCTGCGCGGATAGACCAGATTTGCGGCGAGGCCGAACGGAAAGAGCCAGAATCCCAACAGCCGCAGGCCCCACCGGCAGACGGCGAAGAACAGCACGTCGTCCACGTGCGGCTCGAGGTGCGTCGTCCCCCGCGACCAGAGGGCGATCTTCTCCACCCGTTGGGTCGGGACATCGCACCGGTGACAGTTGTCTTCGAAGACCGACGTCGGAGAGATCACGAACCGCACAAACCGTCGCGGCGGTAAGGAGTTCACGTCGCCTTGGCAGTTCGGGCAGACGCCCGTCGTCCAAACGCCCGCCAGGCAGTGAGGGCACTCGACGAATGACGACGGCATTCGGGCAAGACGCGAAATGGCGACCGGCGGTCCCGGGCGAGACGACCTGAGCGAGGTGCGGACGGGCGAGCATGCGGGGCGGCGTCTGCCGAAGCAAGACGCGATTCGCTCCGCGTACCGGCGCCGCGCCCGGCCGGCGAAAATCTTTCCCACGCCCCGCCGACGGGCGGCGTAGATTGGGGCGATGGGAACGCTCCTCCGACTGCCGCCGGCCCTGCTCGCTGTGCTGCCGCTCCTGACGGGGCCGGCCGCGTGGGCGAACGATTGCGGGTGCGGCGTCGGCTGCGAGCCGGCGGCCGTCGCCGACGCCGGGTGCGGCTGCGACGACGCGGCCTGTGCGATCGACGAGAACCGGGCGATCGACGACGGCTGCGCGTGCGGCTGCGTCGTGGAACGGCCCGAACCGCTTTCCCCGGCCGCCCCGGGCGGCGAGCCGCCGCCGATCCCCGCGGCCGCCCCGTCGCGGCCAATCGCCGTCGCGGCGGCGAACGCCGGATTGCTCCTGCGGAACTCTGAGGAACCCGACCCCGCGGCGACGCCGCCGCGGAGGGCGTTGTTGTGCGTGTGGCGGATTTAACGCGGCCGGTCTGAACCCCGCGTTTCTTCTTTCCACCCGCCGCGGCCCCGCGATGACGCGGCGCGCCGACGGTTCCCCCTCTGCTTTCCCAAGGACGTTTCTGATGAGCCACCTCCTGAGCGCCGCCGCCCTCGCCGCGTCGGCCGGTCTGTTCGCCTTCGCCCCGGCCGTTTCCCCCTTCGCCGCCCCGGCGACCGGGTGCGTCGGCTGCGAATGCCCCGCCGACTGCGTGTGCGACTGCGATTGCGCCGCCACCGGCGAGTGCACCTGCGATCACGCCTGTTGCGAGACCGCCACGGCCGCGACCTGCTGCGAAGCCGGCGCCGCCTGTTGCAAGACCGAAGCCGCCTGCTGCGACGCCGAAGCCGCCTGCTGCGACGCCGAAGCCGCCTGCTGCGACGCCGAAGCCGCTGCGACCTGCTGCGAGCCCCCCGCGTGCTGCGAAGAGGGCGCCGCCTGCTGCGAAGCCGGCGCGGCCTGCTGCGACGCGAACTGACGCGGCCCGCCCGCGGACCTGAGAGCGCCCGCCTCGTCGGCCCCCCGGGCCGGCGGGGCGTTTTTGTTGCGCCGTGTCCCCCCCTCTCCCCCAAAAAGGGGGGAGAGGGGAGAAGAGGGCGGCCGAGTCAGTCGTCCGCGTCCAGCCCCTCGTACAGCACGCTGCCGAGGCGGACGTGGGTGGCGCCCTCGGCGATCGCCGGCTCGAAGTCGCCGCTCATCCCCATCGACAGGATGGGCAACGGTTCCGCCCCGCCCAGTTCGTCCCGCAACTCGCGCAGACCGGCGAACGTCGGCCGGGCGACGGCCTCCACGGCGTCCGGCGCCGCGGCGGGGGCCATCGTCATCAGCCCCCGCACCGTCACATGGGGGAAGCGATCCAGCCCGGCCGCGAACAGGTCTCGCAGTGCGTCCGGCGTGAACCCGCTCTTCGACTCCTCCCCGGAGACGTTCGCCTGCAACAACACCGCCGGCGCCCGCCCGTCTTCGGCGGCGACCCGTTCAATCCGGGCCAGCAGCTTTTCGCTGTCCACCGAGTGCGTCAGGAACGCCGCCGGCAGGAGTTTCTGCACCTTGTTCCGCTGGAGCTGGCCGATCTGGTGCCAGCGGACCGGCGGGTCGGCGGCGAACCGTTCGGCCCGCTCCGTGAGCTGTTGCGGGCGATTCTCGCCGAGGTCCCGCACGCCCAGGTCCAGCAGCCCGCGGACCCACTCGTCCCGGGCGTACTTGGTCACGGCGACCAGCGTGACGGCGTCCGGGTCGCGCCCGGCGGCGGTCGCCGCGGCGGCGATGCGGTCGCGGACGGCGGCGAGGTTCTCGGAAAGCGGTCGCACAGGGCGGGGCGTAAGGCGTGAGCGGCGTTCGTCGCCTATCCTAGCGCTCCCTCCCCACGTCCCCCGCCTTTCCCCTCACGCCCTCCTCCTCCCATGGCCTCCGTATTGCTGATCGAGGACGACCGCGAGATCGCCGCCACCCTCGGCGGGGCGCTGCGGACCGCCGGCTACGACCTCCGCCACGCCCCCAACGGCATCAAGGGGCAGGAGCTCTATCTGGAGCGGCGCCCGGACCTGATCGTCACCGACATGATGATGCCCGGCCGCGGCGGCTTCCCGGTGCTGGAGTTCCTCGCCACCCAGGAGGACCCGCCCCCGGCGATCATGGTCACCGCCAACGAGGGCGGCCGGCACAAGGCCTACGCGGAGATGCTGGGGGTCGTCGACTACCTCCGCAAACCCTTCGCCATGGACGTGCTGCTGGAAGCGGTGGAGAAGGCCCTCGACAAATACCCCCCCGGCTCCCCCGGGCCCCGGGCCCGCGCCGCCGCGGACCAGGCGGCGGACGAACCGGCGGCGGACAAGGAAGAGGAATAGGCCCCGGTTCGCCGTCGCCGACAGGCCGCGCGCATCAGGCGGCCTGTTCGCCCGACGGGTCGCCGGCCTGTCCCTCGGCCTGTGCCTTCGCCTGTTTGGAGAGCACGTCGTGCACCCACTGCGGCAGGCTGAAGCGGCGGGGGGTCCCGCCGTGCCCGGTGAGGTAGTCCCGCTTCTTCAATCCCCGCACCCGGCAGGAGTGCCCCAGGGTGCGGTTCTTGGAGAGCAGCGTCTCGACCGGCACCCCGGAGGCCTCGGCGAGGGCGGGCACGGTGAACTCCGCCTCCGGTTCGAAGTGGGCCGCGGCGAGAACGAGAAACTCGCCGCACCCCAATGAAAGCAGCTGATTGAGCCCCCGCCGGACGGCCTGCGGATCGGTCGGCGGAGCTTCCCCGCCGGCCGGCCCCCCGTGCGGCCGGCCGTGCCGCCCGCGTTGGCCGCGGCCGGGGCCGCCGGGCCCCTCGAGCGGCCGCATCAGACGGCGCACGAGTTCGCATTCCTCGGGAATGGTGGGGTCGAAGGTGACTTGCATCGGGAGCGCGTCCAAAACGAAACGGGGGGGGGACGACGGACAGGCCGTCCGTGAGGCGGACAGCATCGCGTCAACAGACAGCCTGTCAACTGGCCTGTTGAGTCGCCTGTGGGGCGACGGGGGCTTTTCCGTGCGCCGCGGCGCCGGTCGCCGCGGCGCCGGACGGTCTCGGTCGCGGACGGGCGGCGGGTCGTCCACCCTGACCCCGCCCCGGTTTCCCGTTCCCGTTTCGACCTGTTCCCGTGCGGATCTGCGTGATCTTCAACCCCGCGGCCGGCCGGCGTCGGGCGCGGCGCCGGTTGGCGGGATTTCTTGACCGCTGGGGCGACCGCGTGACGCTCCGGCCGACCGCCCGCCCCGGCCACGCCGCCGAACTGGCCGCCGACGCACTGCGGGAGGGGTTCGACACGGTCGCCGCCGCCGGCGGGGACGGCACCGTGCACGAGGTCGCCGACGGCCTGCTGCGGGCCGCCGATCAAGACGGTTCGGCCCCTCCAATCTTCGCCGTGGCCCCGATCGGCAGCGCCAACGACTACGCCCACAGTCTGCAGCGGCAGTTCGGCGTCGCCCCGCTGGACGTCCCGGACGCCCCCGCGGTGGACGTGGGCCGGCTGTCCTGGACCGCCGCCGACGGCACGCCGCGGGACCGGTTCTTCGTCTGTTGCTGCGGCGCCGGGCTGCCGGGTCGGGTGACGCTGGAGAGCCGCCGGATCGGCTGGTTGCAGGGCGTTCCGCTGTACGGGTTGGCGGCGCTGCGGGCTCTCCGCGCCGCCGGCCCGCCGGAGGAGTGGACGGTGCAAACCGACGACGGCCCGCCGACGACCGCCCCCACCTGGTCCGTCCACGCCCTGCTGGGCCGCCGGGAGGGCGGCTTTCTCCTGGCCCCGCAGGCCCGCCTGGACGACGGCCTGTTCGACACGCTCCGCCTCGGCCCGATGACCCGCTGGGGGATGCTGCGCCTGCTGCCCGGTCTGGCCCGCCGCGGCCCCCCGACCGACTGCCCGCACGTCGCCCTCGGCCGGGGTCGATCGCTGCAGATCGACAGCCCGAGCCCCCTGGCGGTGCACGCCGACGGCGAACTGGCCCTCCTCCCCGCCGACGACGTGCGCTCCGTCCGGCTCGACCTCCTGCCGAAACGCCTGCGGGCGAGGGCGTGTGCGGTGAATTGAGGCGGCGCGAACACATTCCCCTCGCTCCCCTTTTGGGGGGAGAGGGGTCGGGGGTGAGGGGGCGGCGGCGCCCGGACGCTGTTCACGGCCCGTTCCGCTCATTCGTCAGACGTTTAATCACTGCAGAGAGCGGAGGCGGGTGAACCGTGCCTCACCCTCACCCCCGGCCCCTCTCCCTCAAGGGAGAGGGGAGAAGAGGCAGGCGAACCGCTCTCCAACATCCGCGGACTTCGTCCCCCCTCGCCCCCCCTTTGGGGGAGAGGGGCCGGGGGTGAGGGGGCAGTGATTCCCGCCGACCGTTCACCGCCCGCCTCGCTCTTTCGCAGCCCGAGGCGAAGCCGAGGCGTGCCTGCTTGGCCTGATCACTCAGCCTCGCTTGCGCTTTGGGCTCACAACCTCCGAGGCGTCGGGCTACGATTTAACGCTCCGCCCCGTCCCCGGCGGGCCGCATGGTTTGCTCGTAGAGTCGCCGCATCTCCTCCGCCGTGAGCGCGCGGTCGTAGACGGCGAGACCGGCCAGGCGGCCGTCGAAGCCGGCGTCGTTGGTCGGGCGGCCCTCCGGGTAGGTCGGCCACTTCGGCACGGCCCGCTGAGCGACGGTGAAGTCCGACCCGCCGTCGTGCATCCCGCCGTCGTATTGAAAGGGGTTATACGGTCCGTTCTCGTCCAGCTCCCCGTTGACGTAGACGCGGATCGCCTCCCCGTCGAAGGAATAACTGAGCATCGTCCAGCGATCGACCGGGATCGGCGTGGCGCCGGTGGCGTAGTCGAAGGCGAACGGATGGCCCGGCGTGGCCCCGCCGAAGGGGGAGACGTAGCCCATCGCCTGATTGACCGCCCGCACGCGCTGGTAAGTCGTCCAGTCGGTCTGCCAGGAGCCGCTCATAAACAGTCCGTATTGGCGGGCGTGGTCCAGTTCGTTCCACATTCCGGCAAGATATTGCCAGTGCTGATTATTCTGCCGTTTGATCCAGGCGACCATCGAGACCTCCTGATCCTCCCCGTGCAGGTCCAGGCCGGGGGCGTCCTCGTGGGGGAGCAGGAACCACTGGCCGAGTTCGAAGTCGACGCTGTACGGCCCGAACACGCCGTCCTCGACCCGGGCGATCGGCCCGTTGCGCTCCTGCAGGGCGTATTGATCGCGGCCGGACGAGACCCGGTTCGTCCCGGTCGGCTCCTGAAAGTCCCAGAAGGCCAGCAGCCCGGGCAGCGCCCCCGGCGCCGCCCGGCGGGCCGCGGCGTCGGCCGGGCCGGCGGCGGCGCTCGTCGGCCAGTCGCCGAGCGTCGCCAGCACGCCCGTCGCGGGGGGAACCGCCGGCGTGAGTTCAAAGCCGTCGTCTTTGAGTTCGATCCCCCGCACGCCGCGGTATTCGTCGTACGTCCGCCGCATCGCCCGCCGGTCGTCGAACCAGCCGACGACGTACGCCGCCCCGATCGCCTCCCCCGCCCGCACGTCTCGGCGGTGCAATTCCTGAATGAAGCAGACGTACCCCCGCTGATGGCACCACGCCTCGGCGACCGCCGCCGGGTCCAGCGTCATCCCCGCCAGCCACGGGCCCGGCTCGCCGTTCAGCCGCACCTGATAGGCCCGGATCATCCGCTCCGGCACGGCCTCGTCGCGGCGTTGATAAAGGAACCGCTCGTCCGGCCCGAACGGTTCAGTGAACGCCGCGGCGGGAATCGAATCGTCCTCGTAGCTCAAATAAATCCGCTCGAACGTCTGTCCCCCGCCGTTCTGGGAAGACCGGCCCCCGTGGCGGACGTGGCCCGGCATATCGATGCGATAAAACAGGTCGTCGACGGCGTTGACGCTGACGATGCGCTCGGCCGTCACCACGTACCGCAGGCCGGGGCGGAACAGGAGGGTTTGTTCCCAGATCGACCCCGGTTGGTAGCCTTCGCCGGCCTCATGAAAGCGGTGCCGCAGGCGGACCGCCGCGAAGCCGTCGCCGCGGGTCACGTGGGCCTCCAGGCGCTTGGCCTGCGTGCAGAGCTGGGGGCCCTCGACGTAATGCTTCGGCAGGTCGCCGTGCAGCGCGGGGTCGCGTTCGTAGCCGTCCTCCCGCCAGCCGGGGGCCATGAGGAAGTCCATGATGTGCAGGCCGAAGCCGAGGTCCGTCGCCCCCGTTTTCTTGTCCTTCAACGACCCGGACTTCACCCCGCTGACGTAGCCGGTCAGCGGGATCACGGCCGACAGGGCGTCCGTCTCGACCGTGATCGCGTCGGGCGTTTCCGCCACGGTCACGAACCCGGCGGCGGGCGGTTCGTTCTGACGGGGCGATTGGGCGACGGCCGGCCCGCCGGGCGCCAGCAGAACGGCGAGCGGCGCCAGGGCGACGAGCGGAGCGAAACGCATGGGGGAGCCCGGGTCGAAGGAACGCCGTACCCTCCCCGTTCCCCCGGCGGATCGACAAGCGGCGGCGGATTTTCGCCCCCCGCCGGAAAGTCCGCCAAGATTCCCGCCCCCGCGACGAACAGCCCCGCATGTACGCCGCCGCTCCGACGACCTGGCTCATGCTCCTCGTCGCCCTCGCCGCCCTGCTGCTGATCGTCGTCCCGCTGGTCGCGGGGATCGCGCTGGCCGTCCGCGGGCGGCCGGGGGTCGGGGCGGTCCTCGGGGGGGCGGGGCTGGTCGCGGCGCTGTTGATCGGGGGCTATTTCAGCTTGAGCGCGTCGCATCACGGCGCCCCGGGGCCCCGCGCCGTCTGGGAGCGAGACGAGGCCCGCCGCGAATCCGTCCTGCACGTCTATCAGGAGGATCACGACTACGCCCGGCTGCGGACGCGCTTCGCCGACGACGACCGCGTGCACGTCGGCCCTGGGGGCGTTTACGTCCGCGAAGGCGGGCGGGAGGTCCTGATCGCCCCCGCCCCGGCCCACGGCCCCGAAGGCGACGCCTGGCGGGACGCCGCCCGCCGGCACGAGGAACGACTCCTGCAACGACGGCGCCGCGACGGGGCTCACGGGCCGCGGGTCGTCGACCCCGCGGCCGAGGCGGAACTGGTCAGCGAGGAGGAACTCCCGGACTGGGTCACGGACCCGCCGGCGAACCGCGTCGTGGTGACCGGGCCGCTGGTGACGGACGAGGACGGCGGCCCCGCCGCCGCCCGCCGGGCCGCGGAGGAGGTCATGGTCGCCCGGCTGCTGGAAGACGCCGACCTGCCCCCCGACGCCGCGATCAACCGGGGCGACGTGCCCCACCCCGCCCGGGCCGTCGTTCAGACCCTCGCCCGCACCACCGGCGAAAACGAGTTCACCCTGTATCGAGGCCACCTGCTGGTGGACGCCTCCGACGACGTGCTGGAGCGCCTGCGGCAAGGTTATCGGAACCGCCTCGGCGAGCGGCGGGCCCTGTGGGCCGTCGGCGCCGGCGGGGCGTGCGTCGTCCTGTTCGCCGGCCTGTGGGGCGTCGGCCGCCGCAAACTACGTACGACCGCGGCAGGCGCGAACGCCGGGGAGGAGGGATGAGGGAGGAGTGAGGGGGAACGCACAAGCGTTCGTCCCCGCCGCCCCGCGCTCGTTACGATCCCCTCCCCCCCTCCCTCATTCCCCCGCCCTCCGTCCGTGGACGCCGACCGCCTGCTGATCGACCGCGTGCGGGCCGGCGACGCCGGGGCCTGGGAGGAATTTATCGCCCGCTACGAGGGCCGCCTGCTGGCCTTCGCGGACAGCCGGTTGCGGAACCGGGCGAAGGCGGAGGACGTCGTGCAGGAGGCGTTTTTGGGGTTCCTCGTCAGCCTGCCGAACTACGACGAAACGCAGTCGTTGGAGGCGTGGCTGTTCGCGATCACGGCGCACAAACTCACGGACGCCCTCCGCAGGGAGGGCCGCCGGCCGACGACGCCGCTGTTCCCCTCCGCCCGGGGCGAAAGCAGCTCCGGCCGCGAGCCCGCCGGCCGGGCCCGGGTGGCGAGTTCCATCGCCCGCAGCCGCGAGGGCCGCGCCGCCCAGGCGGCCCTGTTGCAGTCGGCCCTGCGGGACCTCATCACCGGCTGGAAAGAAGCCGGCGAGTGGGAGCGCCTGATGTGCTGCGAGCTGCTGTTCGTGGTCGGCCTGCGAAATAAAGAGGTCGCCGAACGGTTGTCGATCTCGGAGCAGGCGGTGGCGAACCACAAATACTTCGCCGTCAACAAATTAAAGGCCGCCGCCGAGGCCTCCAAGCTGCGCGACGCGGATTTAAAATCGTTCGGGGTGGAGTGAGCGGGCGGCGCAGACGACGTGAGCCCGAAGCGCAAGCGAGGGGTTCGGCGCCCGATTCGTGGCTGTGGGTCGCTCCGCCTCGCTTGCGCTTCGGGCTCACTCGAAGGCCGCATCGTCGTTCAGCAACGCTTCCAACCGCTCCAGAAACACCGCCAGATCGGGGTGAATCGTCGCCCGGGCCTCCGCCAGCGGGAGGAACGCAGCCTGGTCCACCTCCCAACTGGCGCACCGCGGCTCGCACCCGTCGGGGGCCGGGGCGGCGAAGGCGTGCACCGTTTTGCGGGTCTTTCGATAGGCCGCCTCGCCCAGCGGGGTGAGAGCGGAGGGGTCGACGGCCAGCCCGGTCTCCTCCCGCGTCTCCCGGGCGGCGGCCTCGGGAAAGGATTCGCCCTCCTCCGGCTCCCCCTTCGGCAACGACCACGGCGCCCGCCGGTTGTAGTTCCCCGAGGCGTGCACGAGCAGAACCTCGATCCCCGCCTTCCCGGTGCGATACAGCAACGTGCCGGCGGAGTGCTTCATGGAGGTCTCGGTGCGGGGGCGGACGCAAGGATATCGCGTTCGCTGCGTTCTTCTCCCCTCTCCCCGGAGGGCGAGGGGGGAACGACTGGCCAACGCAGTTCGTTCGGGCGTCCCCGACGTAAGTCGCAGGCAGTCAATGTATTGAGACGACACGCCCATCGAAAAGGTCCCGAACCGCCGTGGGGTGAGGCCGCAGTGCGGCCGCCCCGCCCCCCGTTCGAGGCCCCCCGATGCGTGTTTTCCCCTTCATTCCCCCCGCCCTCGCTGCGCTCGGGCCGCCGTTGGCGGCGTGGGGCGGGTACGGGCTCGGCGTCGGAGCCGTTGGGCCGCTGTGGACCGGCTCGAACCTGCTAGCCGCCGGCCTGATCGCCGGCGGCGGACTCGCCGGGCTGGCCGCGGCGGCGCTCGGCCGGACCGGCGCCCGGCGGCCGGCGGCAAGCCGGTCGTTCGCGGCGGACGCGGCGGCGCTGGAGGTCTTCGCCCCGGCCGTCGTCCGCCACCCGCGGGGCGCCGCGGCCCTGAAAGCGTTGGCCGAACTGCTGTTCGAAGTCCATCACCCCGCCGACGCGGCCGCCGCCCCGGCCGCCGTGCCGAGCGACGGGACGGAAGGGGGTGCGGAATGACGTCGCCCCGCCTCCGCACCGCGGCGCTGACGCTCGCCGCGTTCCTGCTGACCGCATCCGTCGCCGGCTGCTTCACGCCGCCGACGCCCCCGCCGCCCGCCGATCCGGCGGACGCGGGCCTGCACGCCGACGTCGCCGCCGCGTTGCACGGCGACGCCGACGCCGCCCGGCTCTACGCCGCCTTCTATCGACTCGTTTCCGACCGGCTGTCCGCGGGCGAGTGGGAATCGACGGCCGAACTGGCCGCCGTCGCCGGCCGGGCCGCGGCGCTGTTGGAGCTGCCGGGCCGGCTGTCGGCGGTCGTGGCGGACGAACTCGCCCCCGTCCTCAACCCGCCCGGTCCGCTGACCGGCGCCCGGCGGACCGACGCCGCGGCTGCCTTCGCCCGCCTCGCCGACGCCTGCGGGGAGGCGGTCCGATGAGCGCTGCTTCATCCAGGGAAATCACCCCGCCGGCCGCCCGCTTCGGCTGGGTCGGCCGTGACGCCGCCGAGCGGGCCTACGACGCGCTCCAGCAAGGCCCCGCCCCGCTGGAGTCCTTTCCCCTGGCGAATCTGGCCGCGGGGCTGCCCTCGGCCGCGGCCGACGGGGGCGTGCGGCTGTGGGATCTCGTGCGAAAAGTGCGGGGCGCCGACACGCCGAACGTGCCGCAGCAGACCGGCGACTGCGTCTCCTTCGGGGCGAAGAACGCCGTCGAATACCTGCAGTGCGCGGAGATCGCCGCCGGCGAAGCCGAGGGCTTTCAACCCGTCTTCCCGCCCTTCCTGTACGCCACCGGCCGGGTGCTGGCCGGCGGCGGACGGCTGCGGGGCCGGGCCGGGTCGCTGGGCTCTTGGCAGGCCGCGGCGCTGAAGGAGTTCGGCGTCCTCCGCACCGACGCCCCCGGCGTGCCGCCCTATTCCCGCCAGGTCGCCGACGCCTGGGGCGACGGCCGCACCGTCGCCGGGGAGGACGGGCCGAGCGGCTTCCGAGACTTCCTCGGGCTCGCCGCCGATCACCCGGTTGGGGCGGCGGCCCGGGTGCGGAGTTGGGACGAAGTCGTCGCCGCGGTGGCGAACGGCTCGCCGGTGACGGTCGCCAGCGACGCCGGCTTCACGATGTCGGTCGGCCCTGACGGCTACCACGAACGCCGGGGCCGCTGGCCGCACCAGATGTGCGTCGTCGGCGTCTGCGACGACCCCGCCAAGCCCTGGGCCGCCCTGCTGAACAGCTGGGGCGACGCCCACGGCCGGCTGACCGACTGGGCGACCGGCACGCCGTGGCCCGCCGGGACGCTCCGCGTCCGGCGGGAGGCGCTGGAGGGAATGCTCCGCGGCGGGGAGGCGTACGCCCTCGCCGCCTTCGCCGGCTTCCCGCCCCGCCGCCACGACTGGGGCGGACTCTTCGGCTGACTCCGCCCGACTCCTTCGCACGCCACTTGTCTCTCAATTCGACTCCCGAATGTCTCCCAAAGCGAAGTCCATGGCCGTTCTCCTGCTCCTCGCCCTCTCCGGCTGCGAGCCGTCCGGCCCGGCCCGCGATCCCGCCGCGGACCGGGTCCGGGCCGCATTCGCCCTCGCCGCGGCCGAACGGGCCGCCCCGGTTCGTCCCGACGACGGGTCGCCCGACGATTCGCCGGACGATCGCCGGCCCGATCCGAACTGCCCCCGCTGTCACGGCTCCGGCGTCGTGCCCAGCGGCGACGGGTTGGCCCGGGTGCCGTGCTCCTGCTTGCGCAGAAATTCCAAGAGACAAGAAAGCAAGAACCAAAATGAGGTTGCGGGGGCTGACGCCGAGGCCGAGCCGGCGGCGCGGGTGTTGGTGTTTTCGGCGGGGTGGTGCCGGGCCTGCGTGGCGATGAAGCCGGCGCTGGCGGCGGCGGGACCGGGGTTCGAGGTGATCGACGCGGACGCCCACCCGGAGGTCGCCCGGGCCTTCCGGGTGACGGCGCTGCCGACGTTGGTGCGGCTGGCGGGCTCCCGGGAGACGGCGCGAGCCTCCGGGGCCCGGAACGTGTCCGGCCTGCGGCGGTTCCGGGACGAGGGCCGATGATCGCCCGGTCTTCACCCGGAAAGCCGTTCGAGAGATCGTCGTGACCAACCCGAAGCGTCAGCGAGGGACGCCCGCGAAGCGGACGCGTGTTCCGTCCGCGGCCCTCGCTGACGCTTCGGGTCGGTGTCGGGGGCCGTATCCCGATCGCCCGACCTGCGGCTCGGGCTTCCCCCGTCGAAACGCGCGGCGGGGCGTCTAAAGTTGTTGTCCCGCCGATTCCCGTAGCTCGTCCGGACGGACCGATGTCCAGCAAGAAACGCCACCGCGGTCAGAGCCCCCGCTCCCACTCCGGCGGCGGCCGCGGCGCCGACCGGGAACGCACGCCGGACCGTAAAACGCTGCAACTGTGCGGGCAGGTCCGCAAGACGCTCGACTACGTGCTCAGCGGCGAGACCGGCGACGACGTGCTCCGGCAGTTGTACGTGGCCGACGTGATCCCCGCCCCGGACGCCTCCCGGCTGCTGGCGACGCTCGCCCCGATCGACCGCCACGCGGAGCTGGACGCCGGCGCCGTGATGGAGAAGCTCGGCTACGCCCAACCCCTGCTGCGCAACGCCGTGGCCCGGGCGATCAATCGGAAGAAGGTGCCGGACCTCACGTTCACCCTCGCCGGCCCGACGTTCGGCCTGCCGGACCCCGCCGACGCCGCGACCGACCCCAAGGGGTCCGCCCCCAAGGGCCGCGGCCCGACGCTGGACGCCGACGCCCTGCTCGCCGCCGCTGCGGCGGAGCGAGCGGACGACGAGCGGGCCGAGAGCGACTGGGAGGACGACGAGTGGGACGACGACTCGGAGGAGTGACCGCGGGCCCGCGGTTCGGGCGAAGCGCCCCGCCGGCGGCGGCGTACCGCCGGGCGTTCCCGCCCGGTTCCGCCCCGCCCGGTTCGCCCCGATGTCCGCCGTTCGTCGCCTGATCGCTCACCCGGATCGGCCGGCCGTCGCGGCCGTGCTCGCCGTCGCGGCCGCCGTGCAGTGCCGCCCGCACCTGGAGGCGTGGGCGTCCGAGGCGTGGGCCGTCGTCGCACCGGCGGCCCCGCAAGCGGTGCTGCTCCCGTCGCCTGCTCCGCCGGCCCGGGCGGCCGGGCTGCCGCGGGGGCGGGGCGATAAGGTGGGCGAATTCCGATGCGACCGCTCCCGCCGCGGCGCCGTCGCGTCGCCGTTCGCCCCGGTCGCCGAAAGCGTGAGATGCCGCCCGTGCCCGCCGCCGTGCTCGTTTCGCTCACCGGGGCGCTGATCGGGGTTCTCCTCGCCCCGCCGCTCCTCGCCGGGGAACCGGGGCTCGCCGGGGAGCCGGGGGCGGCCGAGCTGGAGCACGACGCCGACCTGGAGGTCGCCCTCCTGCTGGCCAATCCGACGATCGCCCAGCCGATCGAGGCGAAGCAGGACGAACGCGGGCGGCTGTGGGTCGTGGAGTACCGCCAGTACCCCGACCCGGCCGGGCTGACGGAGTTGGAACGGGACGAGTACTGGCGGGTGCGGTGGGATCGCGAACTGCCCCCGCCGCCGTATACGGAGGGCTCGCCGTTCCGGGGGCGGGACCGCATCAGCGTGCACACGGACGACGACGGGGACGGCCTCTACGAGACCCACGAGACCTTCCTGGAGGGACTGAACCTGACCACCTCCGTCGCGTTCGACGCCGGCCGCGGGGGCGGCGGGGTGTGGGTCCTCTCGCCGCCGCAACTGCTGTTCTATCCGGACGCCGACGGCGATCTTGTGCCGGACGGCCCGCCGGAGGTGCACCTGACGGGGTTCGGGCTGGAGGACACCCACTCCATCGCCAACTCGCTGACCTGGGGACCGGACGGCTGGCTGTACGGCGGGAACGGGAGCACCTGCACGATCGCGGTCACGGCCCCCCTCGCCACGCCGGACGCGGCCCCGGTGAAGCGCAGCGGGCAGCTCGTCTGGCGCTACCGGCCGGACGTGGGGTTCGAGGTGTTCGCCGAGGGCGGGGGGAACACCTTCGGCCTGGAGATCGACGCCGCCGGCCACGTGTTCAGCGGCCACAACGGCGGGGACACGCGGGGCTTTCACTTCGTCGACGGCGGCTATTACCGCAAGAATTTCGGCAAGCACGGGGACCTCAGCAACCCGCTGGCGCTGGGTTACTTCGAGGCGATCCCGCACCCGCCGGTCGCCCGGTTCACCCATCATTTCGTGCGGTACGACGCCGACGAACTGCCCCCGAGGTTCCGCGGGAACCTCGTCGCGCTCGACGTGCTGCACAACAACCTCGCCCTGACGGCGGTGCGGGCGAACGGCTCCACCTTCGCCACGGAGGACCTTTCCCGACCGGTGCGGGGCGGCGAGAGTTTTCGCCCGGTTGATTTAGAATTGGCGTTCGACGGCACGCTGCTGATCGCCGACTGGGCGGACGCCGTCGTCAGCCACTACCGCAACCACGAGGGGGAAATCGAACCCTCCACCGGCCGCATCTATCGCCTGCAACCGCGGGGCTGGACGCCCGCCCCGCCGCCGGATTTTTCGAACGATCAACTGGTCGAACGCCTGCAATCCCCGAACCGGACGGTCCGCCGGACGGCGGTGCGGCTGATCCGGCAGCGGGGAGCGACGGAGTTGCTGGACGAGATCGAACCGCTGATCGACGGCCCGGCCCCGGTCGCGTTCGACGCCTACGCGGCGGTCCGGTCCGTGGCCGACCCGACCCGGCGGCAGGCGCTGGACCGGGCGGCGCTGGCCCACCCCGCCCCGTCGCTGCGGCGGCTGGCGGCGGGGGTGATCGAACCGACCGACGGCGCCGCCGCCCTGCTGGCGGAGCGGGCCGCGGCGGAGACCGACCCCGGCGTGCTGGTGGCCCTCGCCGGGCGGTCGCGGCGGTTGCCGCCGGACGCGGCGCTGCCGATCGTCGCCGCGTTGAGCCGCCGGGGGGAGTTCGCCGACGATCCGTTCTTCCCCCTGGCCCTCTGGTGGGCGGTGGAGCGGGCGCTGAGCGAAGGCGACGCCGCGGCGACGCGGGCGGCGATCGACCGGGACGGGCCGCTGTTCGACGACGTGCTGGCCCCCCGCCTTCTCCGCTGGGCCGTGGCTCAGGACACCTCCTTCGGTCGGTCCGTCGTCGCGGAGTTGCTGACGAACGCCGAGGACGCCGGGCCGCTGTTCGACGCCCTCAACGAGGCCGCGGCCGGGTCGGCGGACCGCACCTTCGGGGCGGAGGTGGACCGCCTGGTGCGGAAGGCCGGCGACCGGGCCCCGGGGCCGCTGCGGGTGCGGTTGGGTCTGGTCGAACCGGACGCGGCGCTGGCGGAACTGACGGAAACGACCTCCAACGCCCGCCGGGACGCCCTGCTGGGGGTGATCGAAGACACGAAGGACGCCCGGTTCCTGCCCGGGCTGCTGGACCTCGCCGTCGCCCCGGAAACGCCGGAGCGGCTGCGGTCCCGGCTGTTCACCACGCTGGCCGGATTCGATTCGCCCGAGATCGCGGCCCGCCAGCTGGCCGCCCGGCCGGGGTTGAGCGAGGAGGCGAACGCCGCGGCGGTGGAGCTGCTCGCCGCCCGGCCGAGGTGGACGGCGGCCCTGCTGGACGCGATCGACGCCGGCGCCGTCGACCCGGCCGCGGTGCCGGCGTTGACGGTCCAGCGCCTCCGCCGGCACGCCGATCCGGCCCTGCAACGCCGCCTCGCCGAGCACTGGCCGGAGACGCCGACCGACCCGGCGGCGGCGGAGAAGGCGTTCGCGTTCTGGAGCCGCCGCCTCGCCGTCGGCGGCCGCGGCGACGCCGACCGCGGGGCCGCCGTCTACAAGAAGCACTGCGCCGACTGCCACACGCTGCACGGCGTCGGGCAGACCGTCGGCCCAGACCTCACCGCCTATCAGCGGACCAAGCGGGACCAGACGTTGCTGGCGATCGTCGCCCCCTCGGCGGAGATCCGCGAGGGGTTCGAGACGGCCCTGCTGCTCTTGGAAGACGGCTCCACCCTGACCGGCCTGCTGGTCCGTCAAACGGACGACACGCTGGAACTAAAGGACGCCCGCGGCCACGTCCGCACGCTCCGTCGGGAGGACGTGGCGGCATTGGAGATCACCGGGACCTCGCTGATGCCCAACCGGTTGCTCGACCAGATGACGGATCGCGAGGTCCGCGACCTGTTCCGCTATCTGGAGTCCGCCCCCCCGGCCCCGGCCGAACCGGCCCGCTGACGGCGGCGTTGGGCAGGGCGCCGCGGCTTCGTGAGCCCGGAGCGCAAGCTCCGGCTGGCGGGTCCGGAGATCATTGGGGACTTCTTTTCGAAACGCGGGAAGCGGAGCGGCGGGGGCGGCGTACCGCTCCGCGAGGGGGCCGCCGGCTCCCAGTTCAACCCCCGGCCGAACCCGGCCCCCACCGGAAAGCGTCCCGATGCTCCGCTTCGTCACCGCTCGCCTGCTGCCCGCCGCCGCCCTCGCCGCCGCGTTGGCCGCCCCCTCCCTCGCCGCCGCCGGCGGCTGCGACTCCGGCGCCGGCTCCGGCTCCTGCCGCACCGATCGCGACGACCGGACCGATTACCGATCCGATTACCACGACGACTGCCGGTACGAGTGGGTCACCAAGTACCGCTTCAAGACCGTGGTCAAATACAAGTCTGTCGTGGAATACGACGGGTACGGCGACCCGTATCTGGCCAAGGTCCCCTACCGGGCCAAGGTCCGCGTGCCCTACCGGGTGAAGGTGAAGGTCTGCCACTGAGGCCCCGACGTCGGGGGGGCGGCGCCGAGGGCGTCGGCTCCCCGCGGGCGGCGGGGGCGGCAGGTTCCCCTCCTGTCGGCCGCCCCCGTCGCCTTGTTTTTCGTCGTCCGGAGGTCCGCCCCCGGCCGCGGCGGTTCGGTGCGTTTCCCCGCCGTCGGAAGCGGGAAACGACCCGGGCGGCGCTGGCGGGCGGCGGGTGAAATAGCGTCCCCCCGCACGTCCCCCGCCGCAGGCCCCCGCGATGAGCTTCGTCCAGACCCGCGACGGCGCCCGCCTGTATTATAAATCGTGGGGCGAGGGCCGCCCGGTGGTTCTCATTCACGGCTGGCCGCTGTCGGCGGACAGCTGGGACCCGATCGCCCTGCCCCTCGCCGAGGCCGGCTACCGCGCGATCGCCTACGACCGCCGCGGTTTTGGCCGGTCGGAGCAGACCTGGACCGGCTACAATTACGACGCCCTGTCCGACGACCTGGCGGACGTGATGAAAGAAACCGGCGCCAAGGAAGACGTGGCGCTGGTCGGCTTTTCCATGGGCGGAGGCGAAGTCGCCCGCTATATGAGCCGCCACGACGGCGCCGGCGTGACGCGGGCGGCGCTGATCGCCTCGATCGTCCCCTACATGCTCAAAACGGACGACAACCCGGACGGCGTCGAGCAGTCCGTCTTCGACGGCATCGCCGAGGGGTTAATAGAGGACCGTCCCGGGTTCTACGGCGGATTCTTCAAAGACTTCTTCGGCGTGGGAACGCTCTCGCAGCCGGTCAGCGACGAATATCTGGAATGGACCCGCACGGTGGCGATGCAGGGCGGCCTGCGGGCGACGCTGGAGTGCGCGAACGCCTTCGCCACGACGGATTTCCGGGACGAGTTATCCCGTTTCAAGGTTCCCACGCTGGTGGTGCACGGCACGAGCGACGCGACGGTGCCGATCGACGCCAGCGGCCGCCCCGCCGCCGCCGGCATCCCGAACGCCGTGCTCAAGGAATACGACGGCGCCCCCCACGGCCTGTTCCAAACGCACCGGGAGCGGCTCCGCGACGACCTGCTCGAATTCCTCGCGCAGTAGCCCGTCGCCCTTTATCACCCTCCGTCTCAAGAAGAAAGAATTACGATGCCCGATCGACTCAGCGGCAAGCGAATCGCGTTCCTGGCGACCGACGGCTTCGAACAGGTCGAACTGACCGAACCCTGGCAGGCGGTGAAAGACGCCGGCGCCGAGGTCGAATTGATCTCGCTCAAAAGCGGCGAGATTCAGGGAATGAATCATGACGAGAAGGCCGACAAATTCCCGGTCGATCAAACGGTCGACGCCGTCTCCGCCGGGGATTATCACGGGCTCGTGCTGCCCGGCGGGGTCGCCAACCCGGACAATCTGCGGACGGACGCGGGGGCGGTGGCGTTCGTCCGGGCCTTCTTCGAGCAGCACAAGCCGGTCGCCGCGATCTGTCACGGGCCGTGGACGCTGATCGAGGCCGACGTGGTCCGCGGTCGCAGGGTCACCTCCTGGCCGAGCCTCAAGACCGACCTGAAGAACGCCGGCGCCGAGTGGGTCGACGAGGAGTGCGTCTGCGACGAGGGCCTCGTGACCAGCCGGAACCCTGACGACCTGCCGGCCTTCTGCGCCAAGGCGGTCGAGGAGTTCGCCGAGGGCCAACACGCGGCGCAAACCGCCTGAGGGCTCCGGCCGCGGCGGCGCAAGCGTCGCCTCGTCCGGGACTTACGCGTCGCCGGCCGG
>NZ_JBINJD010000071.1:0-24982 GCF_043951915.1 Alienimonas sp. DA493
TTTTTGTTGTCGTTTTCGACCGCCGGCGGCGCGAACGCCCGTTCGGCGGTGGGGTCCGGGGGACGGGCCGTTACGATGCGGCTCCGTCCCCGAACGCCCGTCCGCTCCGGCGGACCCCACCCCCTCACCGTCGCCCGACGTGCGCAGCGAATCCGATACTGACGTCTCCTTCGAGGACGCCCCCTTCGACATCCCGGTCGCCGACCGGGTGCGGCGGCTGCCGCCGTATCTGTTCGGCAAGATCAACAAGCTGAAGCTCGAACGCCGCCGGGCCGGGGCGGACGTGATCGACCTCGGCATGGGCAACCCGACCGACCCGCCGGACGCCCAGATCTCGGATAAGCTCAAAGAGGCCCTGCTCGACCCGAAGAATCACCGGTACAGCGTCTCGAACGGCATCGAGAACCTGCGGCGAGAGGTCGCGAAGCGGTACGACCGCAAGTACGGCGTCTCGCTGAACCCCGACAGCGAGGTGATCGCCTGCCTCGGCTCCAAGGAGGGCTTCAGTCATTCCTGCCTCGCCCTGATGGGCCCCGGCGACACGGCGATCGTGCCGGCGCCGACCTTCCCGATCCACGCCTACGCCGTGATGCTCGCCGGCGGGAACGTCATCCAACTCGACGTTCGCGACCCGGCCGCCTACCTCGAGAACGTCGCCTACACCTGCGAGCACCTCTTTCCCAAGCCGAAGGTGGTGGTGGCGAACTTCCCCCACAACCCCAGCGGCACGACCGTCGAGCAGGACTTCTTCGACGAGCTGGTTAAGCTGGCGAAGCGGTTCGGGTTCCTGGTTCTCTCGGACTTCGCCTACGCGGACATCGGCTTCGACGACTACCAGCCGCCCAGCTTCCTCGCCAGCCCCGGGGCGAAGGACGTCGGCGTGGAGTTCACCACGATGTCCAAGGGCTACAGCATGGCCGGCTGGCGGATCGGTTTCTGCGCCGGCAACCCGCAAATGGTGCGGGCGCTGGCGACGATCAAGGGCTACTACGACTACGGCATCTTCCAGGCGGTGCAGATCGCGGCGATCATCGCCATGCGACACGCCGACCCCGCCGTTGCGGCGGTGGTGAAGGAGTACGCCAAGCGGCGGGACGCCCTGGTCGACGGGCTGAACCGCATTGGCTGGGACGTGCCGAAGCCGAAGGCCGGGATGTTCGTCTGGGCGCCGATTCCGGAGCAGTACCGCGCGATGGGCAGCATTGATTTCTCCCTCAAACTGCTGGCCGAGGGCGACGTGGCGGTTAGCCCGGGGCGCGGCTTCGGCGAGGAGGGCGAGGGCTTTCTGCGCCTGGCGATCGTGGAGAACGAACAGCGGCTCCGGCAGGCGGTCCGTCAGATCGACCGCTGTCTGAAGGAGTGAAAGATCGGGGCTCCGCCCAGGACGGCGGGCCGGCGCCCGCCGTACCATCGGGCGTTCGATCTTCCCGAAAACAGGACCGACCGATGCCCCGCCCCCGCCTGCTGCCCGCCGCGCTTCTCTGCACCCTCCCGCTGGTCGGCTGCGGGGACGCGGACGAGGCGGACGACCCGGAGGCCGCGCAGGTCTCCGAGGAGCAGGAGGACGTTAACGAGGTCCGCGAGGAGCTTGAGGACGCTCGGGAGGAAGCTGCCGAGGCCGACGAGGAGATTGCCGAGCAGCGGGAAGAGCTGAAGGCGGCGATCCTCGAAAAGGAGGAGGCGGAGGACCGCGTCGGCGATATGGAGCGTCAGCTCGACAAAGAGATCGACGACCTCCGGGCGGAGAAGACCGACCCCGAGCCGGACCTCGCCGCCGACCCGGACGTGGCTCCCGCCCTGCCGGACGCTCCGGACGCCAAGAAGGAAACCGAGGTGACGATCGAGTCCGAGGAGGACGTGGACGTGAAGGTCGAAGAGAAGCCCGGCGCCTGAACCGTCCGGCCGACTGCCCCGTCGTCTTCTGGGCGGCGGGTCAGCCGCCCTTTTCCAGTTCCTCGACGACCTTGGCGAGGGCCGCGACGTCGCGGCTGCCGGTCACGTGTTTCACCCGGGCGGGGGGGACCTCGAGCCGGGTCATCAGGTCCTCGGCCCGCTCCCACATCTTCTCCGCCTTGCCGGCGTCGGCGAGGTAGAGGTTCGTCACCAGTTCCGACAGCTTGGTGCGGTCGATCGACGGGCGGTTGTCGTAGTACCGCTTGATCGCCTTCTGCTGATAGGGCGTGAAGTCGCGGTTGGCCATGGGCTCGTTCCGTGGGGTCCGCTCCGCGGACCGTGGGGGAGAAGGGGGACGACACTGTACGCGGTCCGCGGAGCGGACCCTACGGCCCCTTTCGTCGTCAGGGGTGTTCCGCCTTCATCGTTTGCCGTTTGTAGAACGGCAGCGGCACGACCGCCGCCGGTTCGGCCCGGCCGCGAACGTCGATCTCCAGTTCGGTTCCCTCCGCGGCGGCGTCCGGCGGGACGTAAGCCATGCCGATCGCTTTCCCCAGCGTCGGCGAGTGCGTGCCGCTGGTCGTGCGGCCGACGACGGCCTCGTTGTGCAGCACGGCGGCGTCCTCCCGGGCGACGCGGCGGCCGCGCATCTCGAAGCCGACGCGGACCCGCTTCAGCCCTTCCTCCCGCACCGCGGCGATCGCGTCGCGGCCGAGGAAGTCGCCCTTCTCCAGCGCCACCGCGAAGCCGAGTCCCGCGGAGAGCGGGTCCGTCTCGGTCGTCAGTTCGTGTCCGTAGAGCGGCATACCGGCTTCGAGCCGCAGGGTGTCGCGGCAGCCCAGTCCGCAGGGGACGAGGCCGTGCGGCTCGCCGACCTCCCGCAGTTCGTGCCACATCTCCTCAGCGGACTCCGCGGGGACGATCAGTTCGAACCCGTCCTCCCCCGTGTAGCCGGTGCGGCTGACGGTGATCTCCACCGGCGCCTCCCCCGGCCGCTCCCAGACGGCGGGGCTGGCTCGGTAGTAGCCGAGCGTTTCCAGCAGCGGCATGTGCACGACGTGGGAGACGATCTCCCCGCACTCCGGCCCCTGCACCGCGATCATGGCGGTGTCGGCGGTGTGGTCGTCGATCTCGACGTTCAGCCCGTCGGCGTGTTTGCGGAACCAATCGAGGCAGGTCGGTCGGTTGGCGGCGTTGACGACCATCAGCCAGTCGTCGGCCAGTCGGGTCGTCAGCACGTCGTCGAGGATCCCGCCGTCCTCCCGACAAAGCAGCCCGTACCGCACGCGGCCGGACTCAGTCGGCACCCGGTTCGTCAGCAGCTTGTCCAACAGGACGCCGGCGTCCGGGCCGGAGAAGCGGACGCGGCCCATGTGGGAGATGTCGAACAGCCCGGCCGCCGTGCGGACGGCGTCGTGCTCGGCGACGATCGTGCCGTACCGCACCGGCATGTCGTAACCGGCGAAGTCGACCATGTGCCCGCCCGCGGCGAGGTGGGCGGCGTGCAGCGGAGTCTTCAGAAGGTCGGCCATGGTCGCAGTCTACCCGAACCGGGGCGTGCCGTCGGCCGATCGACTCAGTCTTCGAGCCGCGCCGGTCGGAGCCGGGACAGGAACTCGTCGAAGCTGCCGGCCAGTTCGGAGATCGCGAATTCGAGCCCGTCGTCTTGCAGAAACACGACGGCCGGGTCTTCGCTCTCCCGATAGTCGAGGCTCAGCCACGTATGCCCGTCGCCGCTGAGCAGGACCTGCCGAGGCGGGAGTTGCCACTCCCGGGTCATGTAGGGGGTGACCAGTACGGAGCCGTGGATCTCGGTCGAGATGTTCTCGTCGAGGGCCGCCGTGTCGATCGAGGCGGCTTCGTCCTCCGTCAGCGACGGCACGCCGAACAGTTCGCCGACGAACTCGTCCCAGCCCTCCTCCCCTTCGACCGAGCACTCCCACCCGCGGGTTTCGCCGCCGTTGCGGTACCGAAGTAGATCGAGGTACGCCGCCGGCAGCTTTACGCCGAGCACTCGTTCGACGAGGGCGACGCCCGCATCCGTCAGCGACGGGGAAGACTCATCGGGCCGGTCGGCCCAGAACTCGGCGGGCGTCATGCGAACTCTCTGGGAGCGTACCGGCCGCCGAGCTTCGGGCACGGACTCAGAGTCGCTGAGCGGCAAAAGGACAATGCCTTGCGCGGACTCCGGAACGCAAGCACGCCGCCGTCAGTCGCTGGTGCCGAGGCTGGCGTAGGCGTATTCGCGGTTCAGGCGGGCGATGTCCGTCACCTTGATGTTCGCCGGGCAGGCGGCCTGGCACTCGTTGGTGTTCGAACAAGCCCCGAAGCCCTCCTCGTCCATCTGGGCGACCATCCGGCGGACGCGGTCCTTCCGCTCCGCCTTGCCCTGCGGGAGCAGCGCCAGGTGGGAGACCTTCGCCCCGGTAAACAGGTGGGCGGCGGCGTTCTTGCAGGCCGCCACGCAGGCGCCGCAGCCGATGCAGGCGGCGGAACTCATCGCCGCGTCAGCGACTTTCTTCGGCACCGAGACGGCGTTGGCGTCCGGGGCGCTGCCCACGCTGACGGAGACGTACCCGCCGGCCTGCTGGATGCGGTCGAAGGCGCTGCGGTCGCAGACCAGATCGCGGACGATCGGGAAGCCCTTGGCCCGCCACGGCTCCAGCACGAGGGTGTCCCCGTCGCGGAACTGCCGCATGCGCAGCTGGCAGGTCGTCGTGTTCGGCAGCGGGCCGTGGGCCATGCCGTTAATCATCACCCCGCAGGTCCCGCAGATGCCCTCGCGGCAGTCATGATCGAAGGCGACCGGCTCCCTGTCCTCCTGGATGAGCTGCTCGTTCAGGCAGTCGAGCATTTCCAAGAAGGACATGTCCGGGTTGATGTCCTCCACCTGATAGGTCTCGAACGCGCCGGGACTGTCGGCGTCGGCCTGCCGCCAGACCTTCAGCGTCAGCGAGAGGTGGCCGCCGTCGGAGTGGGGGATGTCGATCATCGTGCGGTCCGCGACGCTCCGCGGAGCGTCGGCGTTACGGGGTTATTTATAGGAGCGAGAGGTGAGGGAGACTTCCTTGAACTTCAGCGGCTCGCGGTGCTCCACGGGCGTTTCGCCGTCGCCGGCGTACTGCCAGGCGGTGACGTGCGAGAAGTTCTCGTCGTCCCGCTTCGCCTCGCCCTCGGGCGTCTGGTGTTCGGCCCGGAAATGGCCGCCGCAGCTTTCGTCGCGGACGAGGGCGTCGCGGGTCTGCGTCTCGGCGAACTCCAGGAAGTCGGCCACCCGGCCGGCGTGCTCCAGGCCCTGGTTGAAGCTGCCGTTGGTGCCGGTCACCTTCACGTCCTGCCAGAACTGTTCGCGGAGGGCCCGGATCTTGCCGATGGCCGTCTCCAGCCCCTCGGCGGTCCGTTCCATGCCGACGTGCTCCCACATGATCGCGCCCAACTCCTTGTGGAAGCTGTTCACGCTGCGGGAACCCTTCACCGCCAGCAGGGCCTCGATGCGGTTGCGGCTCTCGACGAGGGCCTCCTTACAGGCGGGGTGATCCTCGGTGATCTCCGTCCGCTTCATCTTCGCCAAGTGGTCCCCGATCGTGTACGGGATGACGAAGTAGCCGTCGGCGAGGCCCTGCATGAGCGCGGAGGCCCCCAGCCGGTTCGCCCCGTGATCCGAGAAGTTCGCCTCGCCCAGCACGAACAGGCCGGGGATCGTGCTTTGCAGGTGGTAGTCCACCCAGAGCCCGCCCATCGTGTAGTGGACGGCGGGGTAGATCCGCATCGGCGTCTTGTACGGGTCTTCGTCGGCGATCTCTTCGTACATCTGGAAGAGGTTGCCGTACTTGCCCGCAATGATCTTGCGACCGTCGCGGCGGATCGCGTCGCGGAAGTCGAGGTAGACCGCATTGCCGGTCTTGCCGACGCCGTAGCCGGCGTCGCAGCGCTCCTTGGCGGCCCGGCTGGCGACGTCGCGGGGGACAAGGTTGCCGAAGGCCGGATAGCGGCGCTCCAGGTAGTAGTCGCGCTCCCCGTCGGGGATCTGCTCCGGAGCGCGGTTGTCGCCCTTCTTCTTCGGCACCCAGACGCGGCCGTCGTTCCGCAGGCTCTCGCTCATCAGCGTGAGCTTGCTCTGATAGTCACCGCTGGCCGGAATGCAGGTCGGGTGTATCTGCGTGAAGCAGGGGTTGGCGTAGTAGGCCCCCCGCCGGTGACAGCGCCACGCCGCCGTGACGTTGCAGCTTTTGGCGTTGGTGGAGAGGTAGTAGACGTTGCCGTAGCCGCCGGTGGCGAGCACGACCGCGTCGCCGAGGTGGACCTCGAACTTCCCGCTGTTGAGATTCCGGGTGACGATGCCGCGGGCGACGCCGTCGACCACGATCAGGTCGAGCATCTCCCGCTTGGCGTAGACCTTCACCCGCCCGGCGTAGACCTGCCGGTTCATCGCGGAGTAGGCGCCGAGCAGCAACTGCTGGCCGGTCTGGCCGCGGGCGTAGAACGTCCGGGAGACCTGGGCGCCGCCGAAGCTGCGGTTCGCCAACGCCCCGCCGTACTCCCGGGCGAACGGCACGCCGAGCGCGGCGCAGTGGTCGATGATCTTGTTGCTGATCTGGGCGAGGCGGTAGACGTTCGCCTCGCGGGAGCGGTAGTCGCCGCCCTTCACCGTGTCGTAGAACAGCCGCCAGACGCTGTCGCCGTCGTTCTGGTAATTCTTGGCGGCGTTGATGCCGCCCTGGGCGGCGATGCTGTGGGCCCGGCGGGGGCTGTCCTGGATGCAGAAGGACTTCACCCGGTAGCCCAGCTCCGCCAGCGAGGCTGCGGCGCTGCCGCCGGCCAGCCCGGTGCCGACGACGATCACCTCGTACTTCCGCTTGTTCGCCGGGTTGACCAGCTTCATCTCGCGGATGCAGCGGTCCCACTTCTGCTCGATCGGCCCCTCCGGCACGCGGCTGTCGAGCGTGTCGGTGCGAACGTCAGCGGTCGTGGCGGCGGCGACCATGGGCGGCGGTTTGAGGAGAAATAAGGTGCGGGGGACGCCGTCGCGGGACGGCCGGTCGCAGGGCGGTCAGTCGGCTTCGGGGGCGACGTCTTCGGCGGGCATTTCCTGAACCGACTCGCCGGTCGCTTCTTCACTCACGATCCGGGCGCGTTCGCGAGCTTCCGCCGCGGACAGGTCCGACAGGTCGATGTCCGCGAACCAGACGTAGATCGGGATCGAGGCGAAGCCGAGCGCGATCACGACGGCCAGAACCACGCCGAGTTTCTTCAACGGTCCCCCCAGTCCGTAGACCTCCAGCCCGACGGAGCGGAACCAGCTGCTCGCCCCGTGGGAGAGGTGGAAACCCAGCAGGATTGCCCCCACGGTGTACAGCCCGGCGGAGATCGGCGTGCTGAGGATCTGCACGGCCCGCTCGTACCGCAGGAACAGCGGACGGCCGGATTCGTCCTCCAGATGGTCGTCAACGTACCGCTCGAAGGTCGGATCGACGTCGTCCCGCAGGCCGAACCGCATGTCGATCAGGTGCCAGACCAGGAAGACCAGCACGACGGTCCCGCTGATCGCCATCCAGCTGCGGGGGGCGAGGTTCAGGTAGGTCGTCCGCTGCTTGGAGCGGTAGCCGATCTCGTAACCCTCGTCGCCGCGGCTGGCCCGGTTCTCCATGACCAGCCAGTAGGCGTAGAGCACGTGCAGGCCGAACAGGACGAGCAGGCCGACCTCCGCGATCCACAGCAGCGGGCCGAGGCTGTGCAGCTTGGCGGCGTAGTCGTTGTAGGCGGCGCTGCCCTGGAAGATCAGCAGGTTGCCGGCGAGGTGCGTCGCCACGAACCCGATCAGCAGCAGGCCGGAAAGGCCCATGACGTACTTCTTGCCGATGGAACTCATCAGCAGTCGGCGGAGGGCGCCCACGGGATCGGCTGCTCGGATCGGTGACGGGGAACGAGGAGTGTCGGCCGGGCAGTCTAGGCGGATTGAGCCTTTTCCCCCACCGGGACAGGGTGACGCGGCGCCCGATCGGCGAAGTTCGCCCGATTCTGTCGGACTTCCGCCGCTCTCCTAGCGTCGGCGGGAGCGTTTGCGCTTCGTCTTCGCGTCGCGGTCGCCGCCCGAGTCGTTCGCCCCGCCGTCGTTCCGGGAGCCTCCGCCGCCCTTCCCGCCGCGGCCGCCGCCCCGCTTGCCGGAGGAGCCGGAGCGCTTCCCCGAGGAGTCCTCTTTGCCGCTGGAGGAACGCCCCCCGGACGAGCGGCCCTTGGACGAACGGCCCCGGGAGGAGCGGCCCGACCCGCCGCCGTCCGGCTGCGGGGTCTCGGCGAGGGCGAACTCCAGGTTGCGGCCCTCGACGTCCACCTCCGCGACCTTCACCTTCAGCGGCATACCCAGCCGGTAGGTCACGCCCTCGCGGCTGGTGAGCGTGTGGGCCGTCGCGTCGTGATCGAACCAGCCGCCGCCCAGCGCCTCCCGCGGGATCATCCCCTCCGCCGGCAGCTCCGTGCCGCGGACGAACACGCCGAAGTTCATCACCCCGGTCACGACGGCGTCCAACTCCTCGCCGACGCGGTCCTCCAGGTATTCGAGCAGCTTCACGCGGACCAGTTCCCGTTCCGCCTTCTCCGCCCGGCGGGAGCGCTCGGAGCAGTGGTTCGCCAGGCTCGTGAGTTCGCCCTCGCTCTGCGTTTTCGGCTTCTGGCCCCTGCAGAGGGCGTCGATCAGCCGGTGCACCGTGAGGTCCGGGTAGCGGCGGATCGGCGAGGTGAAGTGGGCGTAATGCGGGAACGCCAGGGCGTAGTGGCCGCCCTCGCCGGCGCTGTACTCCGCCTGCTTCATGCTGCGGAGCAGCGCGTAGTTCACCGCGGCGCCCTCCGGTTCGTGCTTCACCTCGTCCAGCAACGCCTGCAAGTGCGGGCGGCTCTGGTACTGCCGCAGGTCGTATCCCAGCGTGGAGACGAATTCGGAGAACTGCTTCAGCTTCGCCTCGTCCGGATCGTCGTGCACCCGGCGGATGAACGGCAGCCCGCGGGCTTCGAGGGCCTGCGCCACCGCGACGTTCGCGGCGAGCATGAACTCCTCGATGATCTCGTGGCTTTCGTCGTGATGGGCCTCGCTGGCCCCGATCACCTCGCCCTTCTTGTTCAGATCGAGCGTCACCTCCGGCATGTGCATTTCCAGGGCCCCGGCGGCGAATCGGCGCCGGCGGAGCGTCATCGCCAGGTGGTACATGTCCAACAGCAGATGGCGCACGTCCTTGCGGACCCGGCGCTTGAAGGCGTCCGGATCGTTCACGATCGGCATCACCTGCTCGTAGGCGAACCGCCTCGTCACCTTGATCGCGGCGTTGGCGAACCGCGTCTTGACCGGGATGCCGGTCGGGTCGAACTCGATGAAGCAGGTCTTCACGTACCGGACCTTGCCCTGCTGCAGGCTGGCCAGGCCGTTGGAGATTACCTCCGGCAGCATGGGGATCACCTTCCCCGGCAGGTAGACGCTGGTCGCCCGGTCCTTCGCCTCCTTGTCGAGCGGCGAATTCGGTTTGACGAAGTGGGCCACGTCGGCGATGTGCACGCCGAGCACCCAGTGGCCGTTCTCGATCCGTTTCAGGCTGATCGCGTCGTCGAAGTCGCGCGCCGTCTTCGGGTCGATGGTGACGACGACCTCCTTGGTGAGGTCCAGCCGATCGCCGATCTGCTCCTCGTCGAAGCGGCGGGCCTCCTCGCTGGCGGCGGCGACGACCTCGTCGGGGAACTCCTCCGGCAGGCCGAACTCGCGGATCACGCTCAGTTCGTCCACGCCGGCTTCGCCGCGGCGACCGAGCACCTCGATCACCACCGCCTCGCCCGGCCGGCCGTCGCCGGGGAACTTGAGCACGTCGATCACCACCTTCTCGCCGGGCTCGGCGGGGTGGGCGCCGGGGTCGCCGATCGGGATCGGCTCGAGGAAAGCGTCGCCGTCGACCCGCACGAACGCTCGGCGGCCGGTCTCGTCGTAGGTGCCGACGAAGCGGGTCGTCTTCCGCTCAATGACGGCGACGACCTCCCCGCTGATGCGGGAGCGGTCCCGGCCGCCCTTGCGGTTGACGATGCGAACCTCGACCTCGTCCCCGTCGTGGGCGTCGGCCATGTCCGACCGCGGCACGTAGACGTCGTGCTCGCGGCCGCGGGGGTCGTTCATATCGACCCAGCCGTCGCCGCTGCGGGTGACTTTCAGGCGGCCGATGCTCACCCCCGGCCGGTGCCGGGCCCGCAGGCGGGCGCCGCGGTCGGCGACGACCTTCCCGGTGGCGATTAGCGCCTCCAGGGCGACGCGGTCGTCGGTTTCGATCTGCGGCGTGTCGCCGAGCTTTTTGAGAACGGTCGCCGCTTTGACGGGCTGGTAGTTCGGATCGGTGAGCAGGTCGAGGACGCGGTCCTCGGCGGTGCCGCTGGAGGGTTTCGTCTGGGCGGCGCTCTTCTTGCCGGCCCGTTTCTTGGGGGCGCGGCACTTTTCGGTGGGCATCTGTTCGTTGCTGATTTGGTACGTGTCGGGCGGGGCCCGACGGGGGCCGCGGTCGTCAGGATCGCGGCGATAAGGATGTGGTGTGCGAGACGCCCGCCCGCGGATCGCTCCGCGAAGGCGGCGGGTCGGGAGGCGTGCGGCGGCCGATCGTTCGGCCCGCGGGGGGCGGGGGGCGCCCGCGTCAGCGGGGGCCGCGAAACAGACGGCGGCCGAGGCGGGGGTGGTAGGGGGTGAGGTCGGACTCCGACTTGGGGTCCTCACCGAGGATCTTGAGAAACTCGTTCACCTTGGCGTCGAGCGTGTCGAGGGCGTGCAGGGCGACGGCTTCGGGGCTCATCGGCTCCTTCACGCTGCCCTTCTCCGGGGTCCCGTGGTGGGACAGGATGAGGTGGGTCAGGTGCCAGCGCTTGGCTTCGGGGAACGGCCGGCCGGTGCGGTCGACGGTGAGGGCGATCTTCTCCGCGAGCAGATCGCAGGCGATCTGCATGTGCCCCAGCAGTTGGCCGGGGGTGGTGTAGGTAAAGGTTTCCGGATCCAGTTCGCCGGTCTTGCCGAGGTCGTGCAGGAAGCAGCCGGCGAGGACCGTGGAGGAATCGACCTCCGGGTACAGGTCCGCCAGCCGCCGCCAGGCGAGGGCCATCGCGGCGGTGTGCTCGCAGAGCCCGCCGCGGTGGGCGTGGTGCGCTTTAATACCGGCGGGGACGGTGCGGAAGGCTTCCATCAGCGGTTCGTCCGCCAGGAAGGACGCCATCAGCTCCCGCAGGTCCTCGTCCGGCAGACTGAGGAGGAGGTCGGAGAGGGCCTTGAAGGCTTCGGCGGTCGCCTCGCTGGCGGCGGGGCGGAAGGCGTCGGCGTCGAAGTCGTCGCCGGCGGAACGCACCTTATGGGCGATGATTTGCAGACCGCCCTGGTGCGTTTGCACCCGGCCCTTCACCCGCACGCCGCTGCCGACGGGGAGGTGGTCGAAGTCGCTTTCGGCGACGTTCCACATCAACGCGGAGATCTGCCCGGTGCGGTCTCGCAGTTGGGCGAGCAGATAGAGCTGACCGTTCCGATTCGTCCGCAGGCTCTTCTCGGCCAGCAGAAACGGCTGGTCGATTGTTTCGCCGTCGCGCAACGCGTCAACGGACGTTCGCGCCTCGGGCGTCTGATCTTCGGACATCTGCGTCTATCGTCCCTCGCCGGCGGCGGATTGCAAGCGAAGAACCTGCGAACCCGGCTGTTCGCAGGGCCTCCGCTTTACGAAACCCTCGCACAAACCCATTCTCCCCCGCCCGCGTCTTGCGCGCTCCTCCTTTCGCAAAGTCCTCCCATGCGCTGGTCGCAGACCCTCATCCCGACCCTCAAAGAGGTTCCCGCCGACGCGGAGGTGCCCTCCCATCGGCTGATGCTGCGGGCCGGGCTGGTCCGGCAGGTGATGGCCGGCGCCTACACCTACCTGCCGCTCGGCTGGCGGGCCGTGCAGAAGGCCGCCGCGATCGTCCGGGAGGAGATGGAGGCCGCCGGCGCCGCCGAGCTGCACTTCCCCGCGATGAGCCCCATCGAACTGTGGGAACGCAGCGGCCGGCGGGAGGCGTTCGGCAACGTGCTGCTCAACTTCGCCTTCCCCCGCGGCGACCGCAAGGTGCACGTCGCCCTCGGCCCCACCCACGAGGAGCCGATCACCGACCTCATCAAGCAGTCGATCTCCAGCTACAAGCAGCTCCCGCTGACGCTGTTCCAGATCCAGACGAAGTTCCGCAACGAGGAACGCCCCCGCTTCGGCGTGCTGCGGACCAGCGAGTTCCTGATGAAGGACGCCTACAGCTTCGGCACGGACGTCGAGCAGCTGAACGCCTCCTACGACGCGATGTACGCGGCCTACTGTCGCATCTTCGAGCGCTGCGGCATTCCCTACCTCGCGGTGGAAGCGGAGAGCGGCCCGATCGGCGGCGACGCCTCCCACGAGTTCATGATCCCCGCCGAGAACGGCGAGGACGCGGTCGTCCACTGCGAGGCCAGCGGCTACGCGGCGAACCTCGAACGGGCCGAAACCGGCCGCAAACCGCCGAAGATCGAGGTCCCCGCCAACGCTCCGGTGACGGTGACGGTCGACACCCCCGGCGTCTCCACAATCGAAGCCGTCTGCGAACTGCTGGACGTCGCGCCGGAGCAGACGCTCAAAACGCTCCTCTACATCGCCGACGCCGGCACGGAGTCGGAGAAGATCGTCGCCGTGGTCGTCCGCGGCGACCACGAGGCGAACGAGGGCAAGATCCGCCGGGCTGTCGGGGCGAAGACGATCGCCCTGGCCGACGAGGCGACGGTGCAACGCGTCACCGGTGCCCCGGTCGGCTTCGCCGGCCCGGTCGGGCTGACGGGCGTCACCCTGCTGGCCGACCACGACGCGGTGGTCGTGCAGCCGGCGGTCGTCGGGGCGAACGCCGCGGACAAGCACACCAAGGGCGTGATCTGCGGACGCGACTGGGCGGTCGAAACCACCCACGACCTCCGCGACGCCCGGGCCGGCGACCCGGACCCGAAGGGCGGCGGCGAGATGAAGCTCGTCCGCGGTATCGAGGTCGGCCACGTGTTCAAGCTCGGCACGAAGTACTCCGACGCCCTGGGGGCGGAGTTCCTCGGCGAGGACCAGAAGCGCCGCAGCATCGTCATGGGTTGCTACGGCATCGGCATCAATCGAATCGTCGCCGGGGCGATCGAGACCAGCCACGACGACCGCGGCATCGTCTGGCCGAAGGGGATCGCTCCCTACCAGTGCCACGTCATCCCGCTGGACGTGAAGGACGACGAGGTGATGACTCTCGCCGCCAAGCTCCACGACGACCTCGAGGCCGCCGGCGTCGACTGCCTGCTGGACGACCGCAAGGAGCGGCCCGGCGTGAAGTTCGCCGACGCCGACCTGATCGGCCTGCCGACCCGCATCACGATCGGCAAACGCGGTATGAAGGACGGCGTGGTCGAGGTGAAGCGCCGCACCGACGCCGACGCGGAGAACGTCGCCCCGGACGCCGCGGTCGCCCGCGTGCAAGACCTGCTGAAAGACTGAACGCAAAGCGTCCCAGACCCTCAAAGGGTCCGGGACGCTGGCGCCGAACTCGCGGGGGCCGAGCGGCTCAGGCCGCGGCGGCCTCGGCGTTCACGCGTTCCTCAGCAATCTGCGTCATCCGCCGGTCGCTGGCGCCGGCTTCGTCGGCGCTCTCGGCGAACAGGGAGGACGCCTCCTCCTGCCCGCAGCGCTTCGCGAAGTGCGTCAGGCAGCCGTACCCCGCGATGTTGTAGTGCTGGATCCGCTGGGCGTTGGCGATGAGGGCCGCGTCGAGGACGTGCCCCTCGCCGTCGGCATCCAGCGTTTCCTCCGCCTCCTTGATCAGCCCCCTGGTCGCCTCGCAGGTCTGACCCTTCGCGGTCTCGCCCAGCAGCGTGAACGCCTTTTCCAAGCGGGCGATCTGGGCCTGCGTCTCCGTGATCTGGTCGCCGAACGAGTGCTTCAACCGGGCGTCGCCGGCCTTCTCCTGCATGCGGGGCAGGACCTCGGCGACCCGCTGCTCCGCGTCGTAGAGGTCCCGCAACTGGGCGCGATAGAGGTCGCCCAGATCGTGGAACGTCGTGCCGGTGAACAGGCCCATCGGAAACTCCGGGGAGGGAGGGGCGGGAACGGGGGCGGAGACGCCCTGCCGATCAGGTCGCGGCCTGCTTGTTGACGGAGCCCTCGGCGATGGCGGTCAGCTTCTTGTCCGCGGCGCCTTCTTCGTCCAGCGTTTCCTGAAGCAGGCGGGCCGCCTCGTGCTGACCGAGGCGGTTGGCGAAGTGCACCAGGCAGCCGTAGCCGGCGATCTCGTAGTGCTCCACCCGCTGGGCAGCGGCGATCAGGGCGGCGTCCTTCACATCCGGATCGCCCTTGGCGCCGATCATCTCATCCCCCTCGGTGATCAGGCCCTTCATCGCCTCGCAGGTCTTCGCCTTGGGGCTCTGGTCGATCAGCTCGAAGCACTTCTCCAAACGGTTCACCTGCCCCTCGGTCTCCTTGAGGTGCGCTTCCCACGCTTGCTTGAGCTGCGGGCTGTGGGCGGCGTCCCGCATCTTCGGCAGGGCTTTGGTGAGCCGCTGCTCCGCGTCGTACAGGTCCTGCAGCTGATCGACGTACAGATCCTTGAGGTCGTCGAAGGACGTGCTGGTGAAAAGGCCCATCGGTGCGCTCCGGGTGAGGGGGAGAGTTTGGCAACGAGGGAGACGGTACGATCGCGCCGGTCGTATCGAATCCGCGAGACGACGCGTCCGCCGGTGGGGCGAGCCCCGTGCCCGCCGACGTGCAGTTCAAGCGCCCGCGGCGGCGGCGATCACCCGCAACCGCGGAGCAGGAAAATTAGCCCGACGGACAGCGCCGCCGAGAGCAACAACGATCCGAGACAGCCGAGTTTGCTGCTGTAGAACGCGAACATCGGGGAAGCGCCCAACCGGGGAGTGACAGTCCGCCGCTAAGATGCGGCCTCCGCCGGCGAAGACCCGACGGTCAAACCCCCCTCCCCGCATCCGGCCCGCCCCGCGATGGCCTCCGTCCCCGTCACCGGCTCCGCCCCGCACGCCTCCGCCGCCGATCCCGGCGGCGCCGCAGACGGTCCGTTGTTCAAGACGCCCGCCGCGATGGAGCGGTTCCGCCGGCCCGACAGCACGCACACGCTGGCCGGCGGCTATCTGTTGTGGGTTCTGGCCCCGTTCACGCTGATCGTCGCCGGGGCCCACCGCTTCTACTACGGCAAGCCGCTGACCGGGCTGCTCTGGTCGCTGACGTTCGGCCTGCTGGGGGTCGGCTGGGTCTTCGACTTCTTCTGGATGCCGCGGCTGGAGGCGCAGGCCGACCGCCGCTACACACCGGGACCGTACGACTACAACATCGCCTGGGTGCTGAACGCTCTGCCCTTTCTGGGCGTGTTCGGCATTCACCGGTTCTACCTCGGCAAGATCCTCACCGGCGTGCTCTGGCTGGTGACCGGCGGGTTGTTCGGCATCGGCTGGATCTGGGATCTCTGCACGCTGAACGAGCAGGTGGACTCCCGGAACCGGGCCGCCCTCGGCGGCCAGCCGCGACGTGAGGGCGAGGGCGTGCTGGGGGTGGGCTGGTGAACGACGCGACGAACCAAACGCCCGCCGCCGAATCCTGCGGCGTGGCCTTCAAAGAATGGGCTGCCGTCTGCGACGCCCTGTGCACGGGGCAGGTCGACCTGATCCTTCGCAAAGGCGGCATCCACGAACGCCGCGGCGAGTTCCGGCCGGAGCACGACCGCTTCTGGCTGATGGCGACCCGCTTCCACCAAGACGCCGCTGATCTCGCCCCGTCCCTCCGCGGTTCGCTACCCACCCCGCCGCCGGAGGGCGTCGTGCGGTTGCCGGGGTGGTGCGAGGTGACGGAAACCTGGCGACTTGACGAGGAGGCCGAGTTGGAAGCCCTCCGCGGCCGCCACGCTCTCTCCGACGAAACGGCGCTCCAGCGGTTCCGCTACAAGGAGCCCGGCCTGTGGGCGATTGCCGTGCGGGTTTGGGTTCCGGAGGAGCCGGTCGAGATCGCCGACTCCCCGAAGTACGGCGGGTGCCGGAGTTGGGTCGACCTGCCGGAGCCGCCCGCCGCGGACCTGCGGGCGGTCGGGGGGCCCGCGGCCGGCTGACGACAGGGGCCGAGGTTCGTCAGGCGCCGAGGAGCGGGGCCAGCTTTTCGTCAGCCCGGGCGGTGCCGAGGTCGTTCTTGCCGAAGCCCGGCAGCGCCCCGACGTCCACGGCGCTCTGCTGGGCGTCGGCGAAGTTTGAGACGAGCATCACCGGCGGGGCGTCCTCCCGGCCGGCGATCGCCTTGACGGTCTCGAGTCCGGGGGAGCCGTCCGCGTCGTACAGCCGGTTCACCAGCACGAGGTCCACGTTTCCGGCCTCCACGGCCGCCAGCGCCTCCGACTCGGAGTCGATCTTCACCACCTCCGCGTCGAACTTGCGCCGCAGGTAGGAGGTGATCGACATGTGGTCGGGAACGCACTGGCCGACGTTGAGCACGCGGGGCATCGGGTCGCTTCGTGAAGACGGAGGGGGCGGCGCATCTTACCCGGCTGCGTCGTCCTGACCGCCGAGCGAAGCCGGTTTGGGGCCGAGATACTGGTGCAGCGTACAGGCGAGCGTGCCGTTGTAGAGCTTGCGGCGCCGCTCCGCCTTGCGGCCGACCATCGACGGGAACGCCGGGTGCGGAGTGAGGATCGCGGCGCTCCAGTCGCCCAATCGGTTCAGCAGGGCGGCGAGCTCCTGATGCACGGCGTCGGCGTCGCCGAGCCGCTCGCCGTAGGGCGGATTCGCCAGCAGCACGCCGTGGGAGGCCTTCGCCCCGGCCTCGGCGATCGGCCGCTGTTGGAAGTGCACGTCCTCCCCCACCCCGGCCCGGCGGGCGTGTCGGCGGGCGGCGGAGACGGCGTCGCGGTCGAGATCGCCCCCCTGGAGCGGCTTCTCCAGCGGGGGGAGGATCGCCGCTTGGGCCGCGGCCCGCTGTTCGGCCCACAGTGCCGGCGGGGCGAGCGGCCAGCCTTCCGCCACGAACTCGCGGTGCAAGCCGGGAGCCACGTTCCGCCCGATCAGCGCCGCCTCGATCGGCAGCGTGCCGGTCCCGCAGCAGGGGTCGAGCAGCGGCCGATCGCGGGTCCAGACGCTCAGCAGCACGATGCCCGCGGCGAGCGTCTCCTTCAGCGGGGCCGGACCGGTCAGGTCGCGGTAGCCCCGCTTGTGCAGGCCCGGGCCGGTGCTGTCGAGCAGCAGCGAGACGCGGTCCTTTCGCACGTTCACCTCGATCGGCACCGGCGGCCCGACCTCCGGCACCGGGGAGCCCGGCCGATCGCCGCGGGCCTCGCACAGGGCCTCGGCGATCGCTTTCTTCGCCATGCTCTGGAGCGTGGGCACATGCCCCAGGGCGCTCCGCACGCTGCGGGCCGTCACGGGGAACGCCGCGTCGTAGGCGATCCACTTCGTCCAGTCGAGCGTGCGGACGGTCTCGTAGAAGGCGTCGTAGTCGTCGCAGTCGAACTCCTCCGCGACGACCTGCACCCGATCGGCCGCCCGCAGCCACAGGTTCGCCCGCACCAGGTCGGCCGGATCGCCCTCGAACCGCACCCGGCCGTCCTCCTTCTCCGTCGGCGGCAGCCCGAGGGCCTCCAGTTCGCGGCCCACGACCGCCTCGAGTCCGAAGGCGGCGGTGGCTTGGAGAAAGAGCATGGTTCGTAGGGTCCGCTGTGCGGACCGTTTCGCAAGACCGGCGACGAAACTTACGGCCCGCACAGCGGACCCTACAGGATGCCGTGCAGCGGGCCGCCGCGAGCGGCGAGGCGGTCGACCTTCGCCGTGACCGCCGGATCCTCGATCAGCGGGGGGGCGTGGTGGGGTTTGACGCGGGCGTCCACGATTAGCGGGCCGCGGCAGCCCCAGTGCTTTTCCTCGGTGAAACTGTCCACGCCGAAGACGTCCGCCGCGGGGTCGCTGCGGGTGAACGCGGTCCAGAGCAGATTGTTCGCCGTGCGGGCGCTGAAGGTCGCGTCGTCGCAGAGGACGATCAGCGGGAAGCCCCGCAGGGGGTGCTCCGCGTCGATCGCGGCGGCCAACCGGTCCGCCGCCCCGTCCTTCCCCTCGCAGGCCGGCCCGCTGACGCAGGCGACGCCGGGGAAGGCGACGGCGGCGTGGTCGAAGCCGTCCGGCAGCCGCCAGCCGCTGCGGAGGAACTCCGGCAACTCCCGCTTGGCCGGGCCGCGGGCGGCGAGGACGACCTTGCTGCCCTCGTTCAGGCCGGAGCCGCTGTAGTCGAGGGTGTCGATCGTGGTGCGGGTTTGGAAGTGCAGATCCCGGGTCGGGTCGATCCGGGCGAGGCAGTGCATGAGGAAGGCCGGCACGTCCTCCATCGACGGCGGATCGTCCGCGGCGTCGGCGATGAACAGGTACTTTGCCAGACTGAGCTGCCCCTGCCCCAGGATCGCGTTGGCCTGCGTGAGCAGCTCCGCCGGTCGGTCGCTGGGCGTGTGGGGCGCATACCGCTCGCTGCCGACGGCGAGCAGCAACGGGTGCACCCCGGCGGCGTCGACCGCGTGCACGCCCTTCACCCCCGGCAGCACCGTCGGCAGCGCCGGGCCGGTCAGTTCGTGGATCAGCTCGCCGAAGGTGGTGTCCTCCTGCGGCGGACGGCCGACGACGGTGAACGGCCAGACGGCCCCGTCGCGGTGGTAGACAGCCTCCACCTTCATCACCGGGAAGTCGTGGGTCTTGGCGTAGTAGCCGAGGTGATCCCCGAACGGCCCTTCCGGCTTCACGCCGACGACCCGGCCGGAGAGGCAGAAGTCCGCCTCCCCGTAGACCCGCGGCCACCCCTTCCCCAGCGGGTGCTTCGCCATCGGGATGCGGCGGCCGGCGAGGGCCCCGGCGAAGATCAGTTCGCTCAGCCCCTCCGGCAGCGGCATCACCGCGGCGACGGTCATCGCCGGCGTTCCGCCGACGAACACGTTGACCCGCAGCTCCTCCCCCCGCTCCAGCGCCGCGGCGTGATGCACGCCGATGCTGCGGTGCAGTTGGTAGTGCAGGCCGATCTCTTCGTCCGGCACGTACTCGTTCCCGCCCAGTTGGACCCGGTACATGCCGAGGTTCGAGTTCCCCACGCCCGGCTTCCGCGGGTCCTCCGTATAGACCTGCGGCAGAGTGACGAACGGCCCGCCGTCGTCCGGCCAACTGACCAGCTGCGGCAGGTCGCTCACCCGGCAGCGGTTCTTCAGCACGGGGCCGGACCGCGTCCGCTTCGGCAGCGTGGTGAGGGCGGCGAGGGGCACGTCGGCGTACCGCCAGGGCGCCTTCAGGGCGACGGCCGGGTCGACCTTCAGATCGACGAGATGCTCCACCCGCCGCAACGTGTGCCGGAACAGGAACTTCGCCCGCTCCAGCGTGCCGAACAGGTTGGCGGCCATCGGGAACCGACAGCCGACGACGTTCTCGAACAGCAGCGCCGGCCCGCCGGCGGCGTAGACCCGCCGCTGGATCTCCGCCGCTTCGAGGTGCGGGTCGATCGGCTCGGCGATCCGCAGCAGCCGTTTGTGGCGGTCGAGGTCGTCGAGGGCGTGGCGGAGCGTCTTGTGCACGGCGTCTTCGTCGTTGGGGGCTAGACTCACCGGTTCCCTGCCCCGCCCTTCACCCCGTCTCGCCGGTGAGTTGGCTCAACGCCGCCCTGCTGTTCGCCGTCTTCGCGGGCCACTGCGAACTCATGGCCGCGTGGTCCAACCGCGTGCACGGGCTGAAGTTGAAGCACCGCGTCACCTCCAAAGTCCGTGCGGTGCACGATCTGCTGGTGTTCGGGGCGGTCCCGGGGCTGCTGTTCGGGTTCGGGCTGTTCGGCTATCGGCTGCTGCGCGGCGGGGAGTGGGCGGCGGTCCCGTGGGGGTGGAAGGCGTACTTCGCCCTGTGCGGGCTGGGCGTGATTTCGCTGCTGGTCTGCACGGCCCGGAACCTGTTCCGCCCGCTGCCGACCGGCGTGCGGCGGGCGAGCCGCCGGATCGACGTGACGGCGGAACTGGGCTTCAAACCGATCGGCGCGGGCCGGCGGCGACATCAGGCGGCGATGCCGTGGAACGGCCAGTTCACCTTGGAAGCCGTCGAGTTGGAACTCACCCTCCCCGATCTGCCGTCCGGCTGGGACGGTCTGACGATCGGGCACGTGTCCGACGCCCACTTTCAGGGGGAAGTGAGTCTGCCGTTCTTCGAACGGGCCTTCGCGGAACTCGCCGCCTGGCGGTGCGACCTGTACGTCTTCACCGGCGACCTGATCGACAACCCGGCCCGCGTCGACTGGATCGCACCGACGTTCGGGCAGCTCTCGAAGGCGAACCCGGCGTGCGGCTGCCGGTTCATCCTCGGCAATCACGATTGGCACTACGAAGTCGCCCCGCTGCGGGCGGCGCTGGAAGCCGTCGGTTGGGAGGACGTCTCCGGCCGGGTGGAGACGCTGCACCGCGGCGGCGACCCGCTGGCGCTGGCGGGGGACGAATCGCCCTGGTTGAACGGTCCCCCGGACTGGTCGCAGGCGCCGCCGGAGGCTTTCCGGCTGCTCCTCGCCCACACGCCGGACCTGTTCCCGGGGGCGCAGCGGGAGGGGGTGAACCTGATGCTCGCCGGTCACAACCACGGCGGCCAGATTACGCTGCCGCTGATCGGGCCGGTCTACGCTCCCAGCCGGCACGGCGTGCGGTACGCCGGCGGGACGTACCGGGAGGGGGCGACGGCGCTGCACGTCTCCCGCGGCCTCTCCGGCCGGCAACCGCTGCGGTACGGGGCCGTGCCGGAGGTGACCCGCCTCACCCTTCGCTGCCCGTCCGACGCAGCGACCGGAGGCTAAAAATCGGTGCGAGAGACGTGCCAGCAGGTCAGCGCGAGGCTCGCGGCCATGAAGGCGAAGTTGTGGATCAGCGGGCCCCAGAACTCCGTCGTCAGCAGGGGTTGGCGGAGGTCGAGGTCGGCGCCGAACGCCTCCCGCGATTCCTGCTCGTCCCCTTTGAAGAGGGCCGAGAGCGTCTCGCCCAGGCCGACGCTGTCCGGCAACAGATAGTGCAGCGGGGTGAGGCCGTAGCGAACGATGCGGGCCAACATGCCCGGCGGCGGGGCGAGGCGGGCGATCTCGCGGAAGCCGTCGCCGTCCGGGGCGAGTTGCGTGACCTCGTCGGGGCCGGAGCCGATCCAGAGGGCGCCGTCCTCCCCCCAGCCGGCCGCGGAGGCGTCGCCGACGACGATCTCGCCCGTGCCGTCGGCGGAGCCGACCCACAGCGGGCCGTCGTGCGTCGCCAGGGCGAGCCGGCTGCTGACGGGGTCGGCGGCGAACCCGCGGGGGCGACTGCCGGGGACCGGGGCGACGTCGCGGACGGAGCCGTCCGCGGCGACCGCCTGGCCGACGCCCTCCCCCGTGACGACCAGCGCCCCGCCGCCGCCGGCCGCCACGACGACCGCCGGCGGGCCGCCCGGTTTCCCGGCGGGGCCGTCGGCCTCGTACAGCGTCGCCTCCACGCTCGGTTCGGCCTCGCCAGCCGGGTACAGCCGCAGCACGCCGCCGGCGTAGAGCGCCAGATCGCCGGTTTGCGGGTCGATCGCCGCGGCGAACGGCTCCGGGAACGCGGGGGAGCGGGAACCGTCGTCCGGCGGCAGGACGACCGGTTCGAACTGCGGAGAGGTCTGTCGGGCGACCCACTGGACGGCCGTCGCCAGCAGGCCGGCCGCCTCCGTGTCCGGCCCCTCGCCCTCCGGCCAGGGGGTGAACACGCCGAGCCGGCCGGCGAACAGCGGGGCGCCGTCCGGCCGGACGAGCAGGTGCGAGGTCAGCGGCGGGGCGACAGTCCCGGCGGTTCCCTCCCACTCGGTCGCGGCCGTCGCCGTGTAGAGCCGGCGGGAGCCGGGCGAGCGGATCGCCCCGCCGGGGCCGCCGCTGATCGAGTAGATTTCGACCGCCGCCAGCGACTGTTCCGCGGGGACGAAGTGCGGTCCGGCGAGGCGGTAGGTGGGGATCGGCGGCTCCGGTCCGTTGCGACGTCCGGGCGGGTACAGGGCCGGCCGCCACTCCCGGGCGCTCGGCTCCCACCGGGTGATGCGGCCGTGGGCGTCGGCCTGGAAGACCTCCCCGGCCCCGGCGACGACCGCCGCGGGGCGGTTCGCGGCGGCGGTCTGCTGGATCGGATGCCAGACGACGTTCAGCAGCCAGGACAGCGCCCACAGCCCGCCCGCCGCCATCACGCAGACGATCGCGTTCTGCCACAGCACCCCCGCCGCGGCGCTGACGCTGTAAAAGACGGCGAACTGCATCACGAGAATTCCCGCCGCGGCGATCAGCCCGGCGTCCCAGACCCCCAGCCGAACCCCGGCGATCAGCCACAGCCCGCCGCACAGGTACAGGCCGGCGAGGCCCACAAACGCACACCCGCCGACGAACTTCGTCAGGAACGTCGCCGTCCGATCCACCGGCTTGGAGAGCAACAGGTCGATCGCCCCGCCCTCGAACGTCTGCGGGATCAGCGAGGCGGTCACCAGCAGGGCGATCAGCACGCCGATCGGTCCGGCCAGCCAACTGGCGACGAACTCCATCATGAGTCGCGCGATGAACCGGACGCCGCTGCGGTTCAACTCCAGCCCGACGTTCGCGGCCAGCGACCCGGTAAAATCCTCCGGCAGATCCCAGGGGCCGTAGACGAGGAACACCCGCTCCTCCGGCGGGGCGGCGACCGCCTGCGGAAAGGCCGCCGAAAGCAGCAGTCGGTTGAACCGTGCCAGCCGCTCGGCCGACAGGGACTCCGGCCCCTCCGCGAGCAGGCGCTCCGCTTCGCCGTCCTCCTCGGCCGGGACGCCGAAGGCGTTGTCCGGACGGGCGAACCGCACCCCGTCGAACGCCTCCTCCTCGTAGAAGCCCGAGGCGGAGAGTACGTCGGCGTTCAGCGCAGCCCGCAGCCGGTCGGCGTCCGGGGGGGACGCATCGTCGTCGGTCGAGAGGATCGCCCGCCGCACGTCCGCCGGCAGGGCGGCCAACACCTGATCGCCGGGCTGACGGCCCGCCTTCGCCTCGTCCCGCCGCAACTCGGCCAGCAGCAGGGGAGCGTCGAGCAGGTCGTCCGGCTCCAGCCGCCACGCCGTCTCGTCCCGCAGGCCCAGCGGGGCGACGACCGCCAGCACGAGGGTGAAGAACGCCAGCAGGAACGGCAGGGTGCGGCTGCGGACCGCCTCCCGCACGCTGTCCTTCAGGATCGCCAGGTAGGGACGCATCAGGAAGTCGTTAGGCGGAGGGCGGGAGGCGGAGGGGAACGGCGGGCGGCCCGGTTCATTCCGTGACGCCGCCGGCTTGGCGGACGCCGGCGCCGCCGTGGACGGGGAGGCGGTCGTCGTCGGCGACGGCACGCAGGAAGGCGTCTTCCAACGACGGTTTCGTGCGGATCAGCGAGTGCAGACTCACGCCGGCCGTCCGTAGGGCGTCCACGGCGGCGTCGATCCGCGGCTGCTCGGCTTCGTCCAGGTCGATCGTGAACCGACCCCGGCCGTCGGGGGCGGTTCCGAGGGGCTGCAGCGGCACGTCGCCGAGGTGCGCCCCGACCAGCGCCGCTCGCACCGCCTTCTCCGGCCCCACCACTCGCAGCGTGACGCGCTCCCCGCCGCCGCGGAGTTCATCCAAGTCGCCGACCCCGCGGACTTCCCCGTTGCGGAGAATCGCGGCCCGGTCGCAGACCAGTTCCAGCTCTTGCAGGAGGTGGGAGTTGAGGAAGACCGTCTTGCCGCGAGCCTTCAATTCGCCCAGCACCTTGCGGATGTCGGCCCGGCCGACCGGATCGACCCCGTCGGTGGGTTCGTCGAGGATCAGCAGGTCCGGGTCGTGCAGCATCGCCTGGGCGAGGCCGAGCCGCTGCTGCATGCCCTTAGAGAACTTGCGGACGTTCGTGTCGCCCCACTTCGACAGGCCGACCAGCGTGAGCAACTCCCCGCGGCGGCGCTTCACCTCGGCGGAGGAGAGGCCCGACAGGCCGCCGTAGTAGTCGAGGGCGGTATTCGCGGTGAGGTGCCGCGGCAGGCGGTGGCCCTCCGGCAGGTAGCCGATCCGCCGCCGGGCCTCCCGGGCGCCGGCGGGGCAGCCGAGCACCTTCGCCGTGCCGCCGGACTTCCGGCAGATGCCGAGCAGGACCTTGATCAGGGTGGTCTTCCCCGCCCCGTTGGGGCCCAGCAGGCCGAAGATTTCGCCCCGCTCCACCCGGAAACTCACGCCCCGCAGGGCGTGCACCCGCTTCCGGCCGAACCAGCCGTCGCGGTAGGTCTTGGCGAGGTCCGCCGTGACCACGACCGGATCCCCGGGGGGGGCGCCGGGCGGATTCGGCGCTCCGGCCGGGGCGTCGAACTGAAGATCGGCGGGCGGTGCGGAGGTCGTCACGCGGGCAGGATAGCAACGCTTGCCGATCGTCTCCGGTTCGTGCGGCGCCGGCGGCGCACCCGATTCTCTCCCCCCACGGGCGGGGTTCCGCCCGATGGCCGGCGGGCGCCGCGGCCCGTACCCTGACCCGGTTCCATCTCTTCCCGAACGGGTTCGGCCGATGAATCTGCGGTACTTCGTCGTCGACGTGGACGGCCAACTCCGCCGCGTGCCGACGGCCGCGGCCGAAGCCGTCTGGGCCGGCGAGGCGGACGCGGGGGAACTCGACGTGATGCTCGGATCGGAGCTGAAGCTCGTCTCCGCCCTGATCGACGAAGAACTCAACCCCGTGATGACCTTCTTCCTGCGGGTCGACCTCGACCGCGGAGCGATCACGGAGGAGAGTCGCCTGGCGGCGTTGGAGGCGATTACCGCCGGACAGGGCCGCCGGCTGAGCGATCAGCGGCAGCGCCGCCAGTTCGAGGGCTGGCCGGACGACTGGCGCCGGCAGCTCGCCGTCGCCCTCGACACGCCCGCCGGCTCCTTCACCAAGCTGGGCCTCGGCGGACCGCTGGTGCTTTCCGATTTGTGGGGCGTGTCCCTCGACACGGTGATGGCCTACTTCGAGAAGGCGGTCGGGTAGTTCGCCCGACGGCCTGCACCGTCGACCCGCCCGCGGGGCGTCGCCCCGCGGGCGGCGG
>NZ_JBINJD010000072.1:0-24330 GCF_043951915.1 Alienimonas sp. DA493
GCGCCGGGGCCGCGAAGGCAGAACCACGCGGCGGCTCCTTCGCCCCGGCGCACGAAAACGCCCGCCGCGGGGGGCGGCGGGCGTTCGATGCTGCTGCGGGCCGCGGGCGGCGGGGCTCAGCCCTCGGCGAGGGCGGCGTTGAGCTTCTTGGCCAGCCGGCTCTTCAGGCGGGCGGCCTTGTTCTTGTGGATCAGGCCGCGGCCGGCGGAGATGTCCAGGTGCCGCATCGCCTTCTTCACGTCGTCGGCGGCCTCGGCCGGCTGCTCCTCGACCGCGACGCGGGCCTTCTTCAGGTCGGTCCGCAGGGCGCTGCGGTTCGACCGGTTCACCAACCGCCGCTTCTGGCTCTTGCGGAGGGCCTTCTTGGCGCTGGGAGAGTTGGGCATCGGGAGCGGAAACGGCGGGGCGAAACGAGACGGGCGCGGCGCCGGGTCGGGCGGGCCGGAACGGGGGGATCGCGGAGTCTATGCAGCCCGCCCCGGGCAATCCAGTCCGACGCCCTGCCATCGAGACGCCGTGCCATCGAAAGGAGACGACGGCCGACGGGGGCGTTCCGTTCCGCGTTGCCGCCGCGGCGCCCCGCCGGTATGACGGACTTCTCCCCGTTTCGATCGAGCCCCGCACCGGACGCCCCCGATGAGCAGCGACGCCCTCCCCCCGGATCCCGAAGCCGACGCCGGGGACGCGCCCGAACAGAAACGCGTCAACGTCCAGTTCGACGACAGCGGCGCCGCGGTCTGCTACGCCAACTTCTGCCGCGTCTCCCGCAGTCCGGAGGAGATCATCCTCGACGTCGGCCTGAACCCGCACCCCGGCGGCGGCGTCCCGGCCAAGGTGGACGTCTCCCAGCGGATCGTGATGAACCCCTTCACCGCCAAGCGCCTGCTGGGGGCGCTGAACGTCGCCCTCCGCCAGCACGAGCAAACCTTCGGCGAGGTGCAGGTCGACGTCCGCAAACGCGTCGTCAATCAGGGCTGAAGCGGAGATCGCCAGACCAAGCCGTCAAGAACCAAGCGGGGCACGTTGCGTCGCCGTCGCGCAGTTGGTTCTTGACCTCTTGGTTCTTGGAACTTCCCCGTGTCAGACGCCACCGCCCTGCTCGTTCAGGCCGCCGCGACCCTGCCGCTGGTCGGGCTGATCTGGACGGTGCAGCTCGTGCACTACCCGTTGTTCGACGGCGTGGGGGCGGAGGGGTTCGCGGAGTACGAACGGCGCCACACCGTCCGCATCACCTGGATCGTGGCGCCGCTGATGTTGGCAGAACTGGCCGTCAGCGGCTGGCTGGCGCTGCGCGTCCCCGAGGGCGTGCCGGCGTGGCAGTGCTGGCTCAGGGCGGCGCTGACGGCGGGGATCTGGCTGTCGACCTCCTTTCTGCAGGTCCCCCGCCACAAGGAACTCGCCGCGGGTTTCGCCCCCGCCGCCCACGCGGCGCTGGTGGGAACGAACTGGATTCGCACCGGTCTGTGGACCGCCCGCGGGATTCTGACGCTGGCGATGCTCGCCGCCCGCATGACCTGAACCCGCGACATTTGTTGTTGCAACAGGTATAATGCCCGTTCCAACGGGGGATTCCCTCACCCCGTCACGCGGAAGTCGCTCCCGACGACGTGATTGGCAACCCTCGCCGCCCCGCGTATCGTCAGCACAGCGGTGAACGATTTGGACGTTTCGACGCCGATTCACCGCGGGACCGACCGGACGCCAGCGAGCCGGTCGCTCGATACACGCCCCGCGGGGGCGGCTCGGGCGGCGGGACCGGGGGCGTCGGCCGCGGCCGCGGACCCGCTCCGGGGGGCTTCCCCCCGGACGCCAGCCTCCCCCTGAACGGACTGCCTGTCATGCCCGCCGCTCGCACCGCGACGCAGACCTCCCCCCAGGCCGCGTCTCCCCAGAACCGAGGCCGGACGGATCGCGGCGGGACCGGGCGGACGCCCGTCAATCGCCTCCCCCGGCAGACCCGCCTCCCCCGGCAGACTCGCCTGCCGGCGGCAGACGCCGCGGAGGGGGCGCCGACGGCGGTCGATCCGGAGTCGAAGGCCGGTCGGCAGGCCCGGGCCGCCGCGGTGCTGAAGGCGAAGTGCGACTTCATCGACAATCCGGAGTTCGCCGACCCGGCGGTCCAGAAGGAGATCCTCGCCACCCCGCTGATCGAGGAGGGCGCCGTCGCCCGCCGGGCCCGTCGGCCCGAGGGGCTGCCGAACTACCTCGCCGGGCTGTACGAGGTCCCGCTGCTGACGCCCAAGCACGAGGCGGCGCTGTTCCGCAAAATGAACTTCCTGAAGTGGAAGGCCGCCGGCCTGCGGGAGAGCCTCTCCCCGCACCGCCCCGGCAAGAAGAAGCTGGCCGAGATCGAGTTCCTTCTCGCCGAGGCGAAGACGACCCGCAACCGCATCGCCCGCTGCAATCTGCGGCTGGTGGTCAGCATCGCCCGCAAGTTCGCCGACCAGAACGTCTCCTTCGACGAGTTCGTCTCCGAGGGCAACGTCGCCCTGATGAACGCCGTCGCCAAGTTCGACTACGGCCGCGGCTTCCGCTTCTCCACCTACGCCACCCACGCGATCCGCCGGGCCTACTACCGCATGGTCCAGCAGCGGGGCCGGCGGAACAGCCGGATGGTGCTGGGCACCGGGGAGATCATCTCCGAGAGCCCGCACGAGCACGAGGAACGGCACCTCAACGAGGGCCAGTACGCCGACTTCCAGCGCCTGATGGCCAAGGCCGCCGGCGAGCTGGACGAACGGGAGCGGATGATCCTCACCGCCCGCTTCGGCCTGGAGGAAAGCGAGGGCGTCCAGACGTTGCAGGTCGTCGCCGGGCAGCTCGGCATCTGCAAGGAGCGGGTCCGCCAGCTCCAGAACCGGGCGATCGGCAAACTGCGGGAACTCGCCGAGGAGATGCGGATCGAGGCCCCGGAGCTCGTCGCCCCGCACTGATCCTCCGCACTGCCCCCGCGCACCGGGTCCTGGCGAATCCCGCGTCGCCTGCCGGGCCCGGGCCACCGTTCCGTCCGCACGGGGGGCTGGTGATCTCCCGCTAGTGCGGTCGTGCGGAATCGGGGACGATGCCGCCTCGCCCCGGACTCGTCCCTGTCGCTCGCCCATGTTGCTCGCTCATCGATTGTTCCTCGCCGCGGTCGCCTGTTTGGTCGCCGCGGCCGTGGTGGGGGTGACGTCATGGTCCGCCCAGGGGCCGCTGCCGGGGGACGTGGCCGTCACGAAGGCGCTGCAATCGCTGTTCGGGGCGGAGCCGGGCTGGGCGGAGTGGCTCACCTCCACGGCGAAGCCGCCGCTGGTCTGGCTGACGCTGCTCTGCGGGGCCGGGCTGGGCTGGGTGAAGGCCGGCTGGCGGGGGGCGGCGGCCGTGCCGGCGGTGTTCCTGCTGGTCCGGTTGATGGATTTGGGGCTGCGGGCGGGGATCTACGTGCCGAAGCCGACGCCGGAGTTCGTGCCGATCGCCTCGGCGAGCGACTCCTCCGGGCTGCCCTCGACCTTCGGTCTGGTGTTCGGGGCCGCGTTCGGGGCGGCGCTGCTGTTCCCGCGGACCGTCTCCAAGCCGCAGGCCGTGACGGCGACGGTCGTCGCCGCCCTGCTGCTGATCGCCGGGGCCTGCTGCCGGATCGTGCTGGGCGGGCACTGGCTCAGTCAGATGGTCGCCAGTCTGGCGGCGGCGGGGGGCGTCACGCTGGCGGTCGGCTGGGTGATCTGGGCCTGGCGCCCGCCCACGGAAACGGTCCTGGCGACGGAGCCGACGCCGAGCGACGAGGATCTGCTCGAACCGACCTGACGGTCGGACCGGGTTGAACGCCCGCCGGAGGCGGCGGATGCTCGGGCGTTCGCCCGCCCCGGAGGTTCCGCCGTGTTCGCCGTTCGCGCCGTGTTTCGCTGCCTCGCCGTCGCCGCGGCGGTTCTCCCAACCGGCCTGCCCGCCGCGGCCGAGGTGACGACGGTCGACTCCGACGCCGCCCTCCGCCGGGCCCTCGCCGCCGCCGGGCCGGGGGACACGGTGCGGGTGCGGCCGGGCGAGTACGCCGGCGGGTTCGAGTGGTCCCCCCGCGGCGAGCCGGGCCGCCCGGTCACGCTGACCGGCGACGACCCCGCCGACCCGCCGACGTTCCGCGGCGGGAACTCCGGCATCAAACTGACCCGCCCGGCCCATGCGGTCTTGAGTGATCTGATCTTCGCGGGGGCCTCCGGCAACGGGTTGAATGCGGACGACGGCGGCGACCGCGACGCCCCGGCCGGGCCGCTGACGCTCCGCCGGGTGACGGTGCGGGACAGCGGCGGCCCGGCCGACGAACGCCGAAACCTGGACGGTTTCAAGCTGTCCGGCGTCGATGGCCTGCGGATGCACGACTGCGTCGCCGAACGCTGGGGCGGCGGCGGTCAGGGGATCGACCTGGTCGGCTGCCACGACGCCGCGATCCGCCGCTGCCGGATCGACGGCGGCGGCGCCTCCGGCATCGGTCTGCAGGCGAAGGGCGGGTGCCGCGACGTGCTGTTCGAGAACTGCCGCGTCGAGGGCGTGACCGAACGCGGCGTGAACCTGGGCGGGTCGACCGGGCTGGCCTTCTTCCGCCCGCCGAACGCCCCGTACGAGGCCGCCGCCGTGACGGTGCGGAGCTGCGACCTGATCGGCGGCGCCGCCGCGGTGGCCTTCGTCGGCTCCGACGGCGGCCGGGTCGAGGGCTGCACGCTGCGGGACCAGACCCGCTTCCCCTTCCGCATCCTCAAGGAGAACGACGCGGCCCACATGATCGACACCCGCGGCGGCGCGATCGTGGGGAACGTGATCGTCTGGGAGGCCGGCAGCGTGTGGACGCGGGTGAACGTCGGCCCCGGCACGGCGCCGGAGACGTTTCGGTTCGAGGACAACGTCTGGGTCAACGCCGCCGCCCCGGCCCGCAGCCGCCTCGGCGACCTGCCGGCGCCCGAGACCGGCGCCGACTACGGCGTCGTCCCGCCGGGTCTTGAACCGCGGTAGACTCAACGTCCTCGTTCTCGATCGTCGACTCGCATGTCCGCCCTCGCCGACCCGCCGGCCCTCGCCCCGCCTCGGCTCGCGTCCGTCGACTCGACGCCGCCGCCCGGCACCCGATTTGTGTTGGAAGGCGTGAACTGGGCGACGTACGTCCGCCTCGCGGACGCCCCGGGCAACGACCGGTTCAAGTTCACGTTCGACGAGCCGACCGGCCGGCTGGAGATCGAGATGCCGAACGGCTTTCTGCACGAATCCGCCTCCGCCACCCTCGCCCTTCTGGTCTCGACGTTCGCCCGGGAGTTCGGCATCCGTACGAAAGCGTCCGGTTCGCTTTCGCTCCGCCGGCGCCGCCGCGGCGGGGCGGACGCGGACGAGTCGTTCTATATCAGCTCGTTCGACCGGCTGCCGGCCCCGCGGACGAACCTGCTGGACCTTGAACGGGACCTGCCGCCGGACCTCGTCATTGAGGTCGACGTGACCAGCCCCGGTGTGGCGAAGCTGCCGATCTACGCTCGGCTCGGCGTCAAAGAGGTGTGGGTGTGGGCGGAGGGCGCCCTCGCCTGCCATCGCCTGAACGACGCGGGGGAGTACGAGACTGCGTCCGACAGCGGCGAACTGCCCGGGTTCCCGCTGGCCTTCGCGGCGGAGTTGCTCCGCGAACGGCCGGACGCCGCCGACGGCGAGCTGCAGGACGCCCTGATCGAACGGCTGCGGGCGGACCGGGCCGGGGCGGCCGGGTGACGGTCGCGCTGCTGGGGTTCGATTGCTCCACGAACCCGAAGAAGGCCGGGGCGGCCCGGGGCACGTGGGACGGGGAGCGGGCGACGATTGAGGAAGCGTTCGCCGGGACCGCGGACGCGGCGGGCGTGTTGGGGCGGTGGATGGACGACCGTCCGACCGGGCGGCCGGCGGTCGTGGCGTTCGACGCCCCGCTCGGCTGGCCGGCGGCGCTGGGGGCGACGCTGGTCGTCCACGCCGCCGGCGAGCCGCTGCCGCACGCCGCCAACCGGTTGTTCCGCCGGGCCACGGACGACTTCGTCCACCGCACGCTGGGCAAGCGGCCGTTGGACGTCGGGGCCGACCGCATCGCCCGCACCGCCGCGTTCGCCCTGGGCGTCGCCGGGGAACTGCGGGCCGGGCGGGAGCTTCCCCTGCTCCGCGAGCCCGGGCCGCCGGCCGACGGCGGGGCGGGGCTAATCGAGGTCTACCCCGCGGCGACGCTGCGGAGCCGCGGGCTCGCCTTGGCGGGGTACAAGGGAACGGACCGGGCCAAGACGGCCGCCACCCGCACCGCGTTGGCGGATCGGCTGGCCGAGGACGCGTCGCTGGCCTGCGGGCGGGAGGCGTTGATCGCCTCCGACGACGCTTTCGACGCCGCGGTCTGCGTGCTCGCCGCGGCGGATTTCGTCGCCGGCCGCGTGCATCCCCCGCCGGCGGACCTGTCTGCGGAGACTCTGCGGCGGGAAGGCTGGATCTGGTTCGGTCCGCCGGGGTGAGGGACGAACCCGGGGACGCGACGGCGTTACGATGGCAGCGCCCCTGATCGGTCGCCTCCGTATGCGTTCGCCCCGCGCCCCCCGCCCGACCGCCGCCCCGTGGATGGGGCCCGTGCTGGTCGCGGCGGGCGTCTACAACCTGCTGTGGGGGGCCGCGGTCGTGCTGCTGCCGGTTGGGTGGACGGTCGGCTGGACCGGGGTGGAGGTGGGGAACCCGGCGTTCTGGCGCTGCCTGGGGATGGTCGTGGGGGTCTACGGCGTGGGCTATCTGTGCGCCGCCCGCGACCCGCTGCGGCACTGGCCGATCGTGCTGGTGGGCTTTCTGGGCAAACTGCTGGGGCCGATCGGCTTTCTGTGGGGGGCGCTGCGGGGCGAACTGCCGTGGGCGATGGGGGTGCACAACCTCGGCAACGACCTGATCTGGTGGGTTCCGTTCGCCGTGATCCTGTACCGAGCCGCGGACCGGCACGCGTTCGGTTCCCAGACGTTCGGCGACGGTCCGCCGACGGAGCGGTCCTGGCCGGAGGCGGCCGCGGCGGTCGTCGATCAGCGGGGCGAGTCGCTGGCCTCGCACCTGCATCGCGGCCCCGTGCTGCTGTTGGCCGTGCGGCACTCCGGCTGCGTGTACTGCCGGGCGGAACTGGCCGACCTGGCCAGGAACCGGCGGCGGATCGAATCGGCCGGCGTGCGGCCGGCGATTCTCACGATGAGCGACGCCGAAACCGCCGCGAAACGGGCGGCCCGGGCGGGGCTCGACGACCTGCCCCGCTTTTCCGACCCGCACCGCACCGTCTACCGGGCGCTGGGGCTGGGCCGCGGCACCGCCCGGGAGCTGTTCTCGCCGACGGTCTGGGCGAAGGGGCTGGCGCCGTTCCTGAAGCACGGCCTCGGCCGGATGGATGGCGACGGCTTTCAGATGGGCGGGGCCTTTCTGCTGAGCGAGAATGGCGTGCTGACCTCCCACGTCGCCCGCAACGCCGCCGACGCCCCGGACCTGCCGGCCCTCGCCCAGGCGCCGTGAACCGCCCGCGCTTCGTCCGCCCGAACGGGTGCGACGCCTGTCGGCGACGGCGAAGCGGGTAGACTGGTTCCCCGTTCGTCCCCTTTTTCGGTTCGTCTCATGCCCGCCGCCGTCCCGACCCTCGACCGTCTGCACCACGTCGCCGTGGAGGCGGACGATATCGAAACCGCCGTCGAGTGGTATCAGGAGCACTTCTCCTGCCGGGTCGCCTACCAGGACGACACCTGGGCGCTGCTGAAGTTCGCTAACGTGAGCCTGGCCCTGGTGACCCCGGGTCAGCACCCCCCGCACCTGGGTTTCGTGCACCCGGAGGCGGCGAAGTTCGGCGAACTCAAACCGCACCGCGACGGCACCGAGAGCCTGTACCTCTCCGACCCCCACGGCAACGCGGTCGAATTACTGAGCACCAAAGGGATCGACGAGTGAGACTGTCGCCGCTGGGCCTTCAGCTTGGCCGATAGCCAAGCCCCCAAACACGCATCAGGTCCGGGCCGGCGACTTTCAAGCCCCGTTTGCAATCGACGAACTGCATGGCGCCGAGCGTCCAGGAGAGGGCGTCGTAGTCACATTCTCGTCGCAGCAGCGGAACGATCCGTCCGTCGAATCGATTCTGGCGTAGGGCGAACTGCAACTCCCGTTTGACCCACATGGAGTTCACCGCATCCGGCGAAAGCACCAGCACGAACCAGTCGCAGCGGGCGAGTGCGGCGCCAATCTCGTCATGCCACTGCTGAGCCCCGACGATTTCCGTGCCGCTGTACCAGACCGGGACGCCGTGTCGACGCAGGAGTTCGGCGAGGTCCTTCACGAACTCACGGTCGGCGCTGCTGTGAGACAGAAAGACCTCAGCCGGCATCGGCAGTCTTCGCGGTCAGCGTCGCGTTGGCCTCAGACGTTCCCGCGGCGCTGTCCTTGAGCATTGCCGTCACTTCACGGAATGCCGCTTCCTCGCTGTCAGCTCCGTCCGTCATCCGTACGAGCGGAAACCGTCGCAGCACCCAGGGAAAGCGCTCGGATTGCGGGTCCGCTCCCGCGGTAAAGACTGGGATTAAGCGATTTGCATAGCGTTTCTGGCCGAGAGCGAACGCGAGATCGGACTGCACCCGCTCGGAATCTAACGCCGCCGGCGAAAGCAGCGGAATCATGGCGTCGGACTGCTCCAACGCCTCAGCGTATTTCGCTGCCCAGTTGTCGCCGGGATAAATCTCGTCGCCGGTCCATACCTGGTGTCCGGCTCGTCTCAGCGCGGCGGCGGCTCGATGAGCAAGCGCCTCGTCCGCTGCGACGTGACTGATGAGGACGTTCAACGAGTCGGCGGGTTTGGACATCATCAATGACATGATACAGCCCGTCAGGCGGGGACTGTACCCCTTGCCTGACGGGCTGGATCGAGAACGCTCGGACTAATTCTTTCCCCTACGCCGCGGCTCGTCTCAGGGTCGCGCGGTTGGTGTGGCGGGTGAGGGCGTCCAGCCGTTTGGCGACGGTGTGGCGGGCCCGCAGCAGGGCGTCGGCGGCGGCTGCGGCGGGGGTGGCCCCGGTGGCCTTCACCACCACCGCCTTGCCGCGATTCAGCGCCACCCGGACCGTGCACCGCAGGTCCGGCCCATGATGGGCGTCGCCGCCCCGCACGACGACCTCCGCCGACTGCACCGAGCGCCCGAACCGGCCGAGCAGGCGATCCGCCTTCTCTTCGAGCTGATTCGCGACCGACCGCAACTGCGGCGTCCGCGGGAGGTGGTGCAGGGAAACTTCGGTCCGCATCGGAAAACTCCGAATCAGGAAGCAGGACAGGGGGAACCGCACGCCGCACGTCGCGGCGGCGGGAACGCACGGAGCGCGCGTCGCCGCAAACGGGCCGCGTCGGCCCGTCGCTCATCACTCAGTTCCGGCCGCGCAGCGGCGACCGGCCGGCGACGCCGTTCGCTTCAGGCGAAAGGCCTCGCCGGTGACCGTGACGGGTTTAACGTCGGAGACGTCCGCCCGGTTCAAACGACCGCGTAGGTCGGGCGGGGGACCAGAGAGCCCCGCAGGCGGGGCGGGAAGAATCGCCGCGGTTCGGCGGCGAAGCCGGCAGTTGACAGTGACAGAGCCGCATCGTCTCTCCCGGGGTCGGTGAGGAACGCTCGTCGCGGCGAGCGCGCTCCCGGGGGGAGCGTCGATCGCCATGCACCACTTTCCACCCTGCGGACGCCGCGTCAAGGGCCTATCGGGCCTCCGGAAAACCCGGGCGGGATCGTCTCCGTCGTTCCTCAGTCGGCCGTCTCTTCATCGGCGAACGGGAAGGCGGCGGTCTCCGGGGCCGCGGCGAGTTCGTGGACCGCCTTGGCCAGCCGGTCGCTGACCAGCTCGAACAGCCGGGCGCCCTTCTCGGCGCTGGCCGGGTGCGGGTCGCCGTCGCCGGTGGCGGTGGTCAGCAGGTCCCAGCGGCGGCTGATCTGCACCACCCCGTCGCGGACGCTTTGCAGGGCGATCTCCCGCGTCGCCCCGGCGTCGGCCCGCAGGGAGCCGTCGTCGTTCCGCACCACCAGGTCCGGGCGGAGGTGCATCATTAACGAGGTCTCCGTGTCGTCCGCGTGGCTGCCGGGGGCGAGATTCAATTCCTCCCGCGCCCCGTCCGCCGCGGGGCCGAACCAGTCGCAGAGGAAGAGATGCACCGGGGTCTGCTCCATCAACTCGCGCAGGGCGAACTTCAGATTGTTCCCGCCATGGCCGTTGACGATGAGAAGCCGCTCCACGCCGGCGTCCGTGAGCGAGCCGCACAGGTCCCGCAGCACGGCGAGCTGCGTGCTGGGGTGCATGTTGAGGGCCAGCGGGCAGCGTTTCATATTGGTCTGCGTGCCGAACGGCACGCCGGGCAACAGCACGACGTTCGCCCCCCGTTCGTGGGCGATCCGGCAGGCCCGGTCGGCGAGGGCCTCCACCTGATAATTATCGGTCCCGTGCGGCAGATGGAGGTTGTGCGGCTCCGTCGCCCCCCACGGCAGCACGGCGAGATCGAACCGCGTTTCGCGGGTTTCCTGGTAGGTGAGTTCGGAGAGGCGCCAGGGGGACATGTTTTGAAGGCGGAGGGGAGGAGGGCGGAAGGCGGATGTGGAGTTAGCCGCGACCGGAGGGAGCGTTTCCCTCGGTCGCGGCGAATTGTGCGGTGAGAGAGGCCGCGAGGTTCGCCGAGCACCGTTTTGACGTGCGGGCCAGCCGAATTAAATCGCCGATCAGCGTCGGCCGGCGCAGCAGCGCTCCGGCGCAACCCAGGCTCGAACCCTCTCCGGCGGCGTACCGCAAAAACGGTTCGAGCCCCGCCGGCAGGTCGTCGTCGGCGGCGTCGGTGACGACCTTTACCGCGGCGAAGGGGACGCCGGCCTCGGCACAGGCGGCGGCGACGCCGGCGGCCTCCATGTCGACGACCGCCGCCCCGGTCCGCTCCCGCAGCGCGGCCTTGTCGGCGGCGGAGAGCAGCGGGGCGTCGACGGTGGCCAGCAACGCCGCCGGTTCGCCCGGTGGTTCGGCGTCGAATTGCTCGCCGTCCGGGGCGAGGACGGCGTGGGCGGAAACCACGTCGCCGGCCGTCAGCGCCGAGTCGAGCCCGCCGCCGTAGCCGATCGAGACCACCCGCCGCGGCCGCAGCCAGCCGATCGCGTCCGCGGCCGCCGCCTCGGCCCGCCGCCGGCCGACCCCGCCGGCGATCATGCGGACCTCCCGCAGCGGGCCGCTTTGCGGCGGCAACTCGCGCTGCAACGCGGAAATCAGCAGCACGGGGCCGTCGGGATCGAACATCCGCCCACGCTAACGCATCGGCCGGGGCCCCCGTTATCGTTCCGGGCATGATCGCCGCCGCTTTGCTTCCCGCCCTGCTGCTCGCCCCGCCGGTCGAACTGATGGGGAACCCCGCCGAGAACGCCGTCGTCCTCCCGCTGTGGGACGCCGTCGAGGTGCCCGAAGGCATTCCCGCCGGGCTCGCCGGCGGCGAGGCGCCGACGCTCTCCATTCACAAGCCGGAGACCCCCAACGGCACGGCGATCGTCGTCTGCCCCGGCGGCGGGTACGGCACCCTGGCGACCGGCCATGAGGGCAAAGAGGTCGCCGCGTGGCTGAACTCCAAGGGGATCACCGCCGGCGTGCTGCGGTATCGGGTCAGCCCGAACCGGCACCCGGCCCCGCTGCTGGACGTCCAGCGCGGCATCCGGCTGATGCGGAAGCACGCGAAGGAGTACGGCGTCGACCCGGCGAAGGTCGGCGTGCTGGGCTTCTCCGCCGGCGGACACCTCGCCGCGTCCGCCGCCACGCTCCACACGGACGAGGCCCGCGAGCTGAACCCCCTCGCCGACGCCGACCCGCTGGCGGAGGCCGTCTCTGCCCGGCCGGACTTCGCGGTGATGATCTACCCGGTGATCACCTTCACCGGCGACGTGGCCCACCGCGGCAGCGCCCGCAACCTGCTGGGCCCCGACGCGACGGACGAGCAATACGAAACGTTCTCCCTGCAGAACCGGGTGACGGCGGAGACGTCCCCGTCCTTCCTCGTCGCCACCAACGAGGACGCCGGCGTCCCGCCCGAAAACAGCGTGCTGTTCTGGCAGGCCTGCCGGGCGGCTGGGGTGCCGGCGGAGCTGCATGTCTACCAGAACGGCCGGCACGGCTTCGGGCTGGGCGACGCCAAGGGCCGCGGCGGCCCGGACTGGACCGGCGCCTGCGAGAAGTGGATGCAGGGCCGCGGTTTGCTGGGCGAGTGACCTTCGCCGCCTGAACCCCTTTCCGCTCCCGGTTCGACCCGCAATGCTCGCCGCCCTACTGCCCGCCCTGCTGGTTCCCGCGCTCGCCGCCCCGCCGGTGGAGTTGATGGGGTCGCCCGCCGAGGGCGCCGTCGTCCTGCCGTTGTGGGAAGGCGTGACGACCGCGGACGGCTCGATCCCCGGCGGGCTGGCCGACGACGCCGACGCCCCGACGCTGGCGATTCACACGCCGCAGACCCCCAACGGCACGGCGGTGATCGTCTGCCCCGGCGGCGGTTACGTGACCCTCGCCACTGGCCACGAGGGCAAAGACGTGGCGGCGTGGCTGAACGAACGCGGCGTGACCGCCGCGGTGCTGCGGTATCGGGTGAAGAAGCAGGTCCCCGGCCCGCTGCACCCGGCCCCGCTGCTGGACGTCCAGCGCGGCATCCGGCTGATGCGGAAGCACGCCCGGGAGTACGGCGTCGATCCGCAGAAGGTCGGCGTGCTGGGCTTCTCCGCCGGCGGACACCTCGCCGCGTCCGCCGCCACCCTGCACACGGACGCGGCCCGCGAGCTGAACCCCCTCGCCACGGCCGACCCGCTGGCCGATACGGTTTCCGCCCGGCCGGACTTCGCGGTGATGATTTATCCCCGCATCACCTACATCCAGCCGGAGGGGCTTCGCGAGATCCCCCGGCTGGCCGGCAACGGCGGGAACCTGTTCGGCGGGGAGGCGACGGAGGAACAACTCGCCGGGCTCTCCCTGCAAACGCAGGTGACGGCGGAGACGCCGCCCTGCTTCCTGGTCGCCACCAACGGGGACGCGGGCGTGCCGGCGGAGAACAGCGTGCTGTTCTGGCGGGCCTGTCGGGCGGCGAACGTTCCCGCGGAGCTGCACGTGTTCGACCAGGGCGGGCACGGCTGGGGCATGGGCGGCCCCGCCAGCGAGGCCCGCGGCAACCCCGGGCCGGACTGGACCGGGCTGTGCGCCGACTGGATGACCGGCCGCGGGCTACTCGCCGGGGCCGCCGACGGGGCGGAATGACGAATGTCGAATGAGGAATGACGAACGGGGCGGTACGGTGGGCGACGCCTCGCCGGGTTCGTCATTCGTCATTCCTCATTCGTCATTCCCAATGCTGCTCCAAGTTGACGCCGACCGCGAACCGAACGTCGCCGAACCCCCGGTCGACCCGACCGTCGCCGACCCGACGCCCGTGGACGCCGCCGAGGGGGCCCACGACCCGCTGAGCGCCGGGGGGAAGATGTGGAACGAGTTCCGGACCGACCTGTGGGAGTTCCTGCCCTGGCTGGGGGCGGCGATCGCGATCTTCCTGGCGTTCTGGCTGCTGGCGGTGATCTTCCGCGGCGTGACGAGCCGGCTGGCGGCGTCGCGGGGCGTGGACAGGTCGTTGGGCCGGCTGCTGGCCAAGGGGGTGTACGTCACGCTGCTGGTGACGGGGGCCCTCGTCGCGCTGGAGACCGCCGGCATCGACATGACCGCCGCGATCGCCGGGCTGGGGCTGACCGGCTTCGCGCTCGGCTTCGCGTTGAAGGACATCGTCTCCAACCTGATCGCCGGGGTGCTGATCGTCCTTTATAAGCCCTTCGACGAGGGCGACACGGTCAAGTGCGGCGGCTTCGAGGGCGTCGTGAAGCGGATCGACCTCCGCTACACCTTCATGGTGAACGGCGACGACGACATCTTCCTGCCCAACAGCAAGCTGTTCACCGACCCGATCGTGGTCGTCGGCGGCACCAGCTCCACGGACATGCGCCCGGAAACCGCCGGCAAACCCTCGCCCCCGCCCCCGGCGTGACGCGACCGGCCCCTCCACGATGATTCCCGACTTCCGCGACGACGGCTACCTCTCCGAAGGCGTCCACGCGGCCGTCGAACCGGACGGCCGCCGCAAAGGCGTCGTGGAGGTCCTCCTGTGATTCAAACCCGTGACGAATACGACAAGGCCGAGGCCGAACTCCGAGACCGCGAAGCGCGGCTGGAGCGGTTGCGACGCGACCACCCCGTCGGCGAGAAGGGGGTCGTCAAAGCCGGCGTTCGCAAGTTGATCGCCCGGCTGAACGAAGAACTGGCCGTGTTCGAGGGCAGCGAAGAAGCCCGATCGGCGCCCACCGCCTGAGCGTGTCCCGGTTCGCCGTCACCGTGAGTGCAAGGCTCGATGGCTCGTAGCGGCGGCATCCTGCCGCCGTCCGCGAGCGCCGTGAGCGGAAGCCTTGAACTGAAGCCGCGTCGAGAGTCGGCGGCTGGAAGCCGCCGCTACGGCGCTCCGCGGTCCGCTCGATGCGGCGCGTGTGAAGGGCCGCGCCGCCTCACGGCGACGGCGAACCGGGGGAGGCGTCAGCGCGTTACGGCGTCAGCAGCGTCGGTTCGCCGTAGACCTTGCGTTGGTCGCCGGTCTCGTCCATCCAGGCTTCCACGGCGGCCCGCATCGCCTTCAGGCGCTCCGCGTGGGCCGGGTCGGCGGCGAGGTTGTTCCACTCCGTCGGGTCCGCCTGCAGGTCGTACAGCTCCTCGGCGGGGCGCTGTTGATAACGCTTCACCTTCTCCGCGGCGGCGGGGACGGTCTCCGCCTTCTTCTCCCAGCTCGGCCAGTAGCCGGTGTCCCGGTGCTTTTCGGTCACGTGGGAGGTGAATTTGAATTCCGGGTGCAGGTTGAGGATGTATTTATATCGGCCGTCCCGCAGGCTGCGGGAGGGGTAGACGTTGATGCTCCCGTCGCCGCTGTGCGTGGCGAAGACGCGGTCGCGGTGCGTCTCCGTTTCGCCCCTCAGCACGGGCAGAAAGGAGCGGCCGTCGAGACCGTCCGTCCCGGCCTGCTGCTGCGGGTCGCCGCCGGCGGCGTCGACCAAGGTGGGCAGGATGTCGACCCAGGTGACCATCGCGTCGGTCCGCACGTCGGGCTCGATCTTGCCGGGCCAGACGGCGATCAGCGGCGTCCGCAGGCCGTCGTCGTACAGGTTCCACTTCCCGAACGGCCACTGGGCGCCGTGGTCGCTGGTGTGCACGAACAGGGTGTTCTCGCCGAGGACCTCGTAGGCGGCGTCGAACGTCCGGCCGAGTTCGTCGTCCATGGTCAACACGGCCTGATAGTACTTCGCCCGGGCCTGCCGCGTTTTCGGGGTGTGGACGTGCGTCTCCGGGATTTTGATCGCCTGCGGATCCACGTCCTTCGGGTTCGGCCAGGGTACGTGCGGCCAGTTGGTGCCGACGAACAGGCAGAGCGGGCGGTCGTCGGTGCGGTTCCTCAGCCACGCGATCGCCTCGTCCACGGCGACGTCGTCGTGGTAATTGAAGTGCCTGGCGACGTCGAAGCCGTAGTCCCGCACCTGCCGGTAGTGGGCCACCTTGCCGAACGAGACGACCTGATAGCCGAGGTCGTGGAAGTACGCCGGCAGCTTTTTGATCTCCGGCCGCGGACGGGAGTGGTTCGGCTCGGCGCCGTTGCGGGCGGGCAGCAGGCCGGTCAGCAGGGCGGCCCGGCTGGGGGCGCAGCTGGGCGAGACGACGAACGCCCGGTCGAAGGTCATGCCCTTCGAGGCGACCCGCTCCATCTGCGGGGTCTTCAGGTCCGTCGAGCCGTACAGGGAGGAGTCGGTCAGCGTGTGGTCGTCGGAGAGAAACACGACGACGTGCGGCCGCTCCGCCGCCGGCGCGGCCGGGGGGGCGAAGCCGGCGCAGAGCGCCGGGAGCAGGGCGAGCAGGCGGATCACGGGCGAGCGTTTCATTGACGAATCCTGACGGCGACGAACGACGCCCCCAGCTTCCCCTCCGCCCCGCCGCCGAACAAGCTGCGGGCGCCGGTCGGCCGGCCGCCGCGCCGCGGAACCGGGGCGGGCGGGGAAGTGGGCGGGAAAGTCGGTTGAACCGTTGCTTCCCCCCCGATACTCTCCCCGACCCGCGCGACCGCCGCGGCTCCCGACCCCGGTCTAGATGGGCCGGCGTCGACTCTTCTTCTCGTTCTGTCCCCGCTTCGCTGCACCCATGGGTCGTTACACCGGACCGAAGGCCCGTATCAACCGTCGGCTCGGGTTCCAGGTGTACGAAGACGCCGGGGCTCGCAAGGCGTTCGACCGCCGTCCGAACCCGCCCGGCCCCCCGGCTCGGCGGCGGAAGGTCTCGAACTACGGCCTGGCCCTGATCGAGAAGCAGAAGATCAAGTACTACTACGGCCTGCGGGAGAAGCAGCTCCGCACGCTGTTCGACAAAGCCCGCCGGATGCCCGGCAACACGGGCGAAAACCTGCTCACGCTCTGCGAGCGGCGCCTGGACAACGTCGTCCGCCGCAGCGGCATGACCCTGACCCGCCCGCAGGCCCGCCAGGGCATCGCCCACCGCCACTTCCAGGTGAACGGCCGCACGGTCAAGACGCCCTCCATCCTGGTGCGTCCCGGCGACATCATCACCGTCCGCAACCGGCCGAACCTGAAGCGGATGTACGAGGGCGTCGCCGGCAGCGACGTCACCCAGCGGGCCGAGTTCCTCAGCTTCGACCAGTCCGGCCCCCGCATCACCGTCACCGCGATGCCGGACTTCGGCGACGTCAGCCTGCCGGTCGACGTCGGCTCCGTCGTCGCCTTCCTGAGCCGCTAACGCTCGGGTTCGCCGTCTATCACCGCCCGAGCCGGACGCCTCCGCGTCCGGCTCGGGTTGTGTTGTGACGGTGCCAAAGAGAAGCTCACATCGTGGTCGCACCCCGAGAGACGCTGCGAACGATCCTGACGCCGTGGTGCGTGGCGCTGGCCGTCCTGGGGATTGCGGAAGCGGCGTTCGTCGGGCGACTTCTCGAGGGGCAGGACCGGTCCGGCTGGTCCGGAACGGACGTGTCGGTGTGGGTGACAGACGGACCGCTCCGCCGTGCGGTCGCCGTTCAATGGACGTCTGAGTTCGTCGACGACCCGGCACCCAGTTGGGAGGAAGAGGGCGGGGCGATGGGGGTGTACTGGATCCGCGGCGGCGGGAATCCCGTCGACGGCACGCCGCCGGCGCGGGGACGGCCGCCGGGGGCCGTGGTCCAGTACGCCTCGGTGCAGGTTGGTCTGCTCTGGTGTCTCGGCCTGCCGGTGCTGGGGTCGATCCTCCTCCTCTGGCGCTCCGTGCGGCGGCGGGCCGCACGCCCCGACGAGGCCGACGCCGGACGGCGGCCCGGCCCGCTCTGGCGGCTGGCGCGACCGTGGGTCTGGACGTTCGCCCCGGTCGGCCTGCTGCTGGTGATCGGCGGGGGCGAGCAGGACGACGCCTACACGCGGGCGCTCGGTTTGCCGCCCTTCTCCGCCCAGGTCTCGCCCGCCGCCCCGAGCGCGCAGCCGACGCGATCCCTGTTCGTGTGGCAGTCGGAGACCGTCCCGGCGCCGGCCGGGCGGGAAGCGGAACCGACGACGGAGACCATCCTGTGGGGCGATCCGCGGTGGGGGGTGAGCGGCAAGCGCTACCGGTCGAGCTGGACGATGCGCCGGGCCGCCTACTTTCATCACGTGCGCGGGATTCTGCTGAGCGTCTGGTGGCTGATCGCCGTCGCGGCGGCGGGCAACGCCGTCACGCTGGTGGGGCTGGCCCGCAGCAACCGCCTGGCCCGGCGGGGAGCCGCGGCGGGGACGGCCGGATGAGAGCGTTCCTCGAACTCGCTGGCGCCCTGTTGCGGCCGTGGGCCGTCGCGGCGGCGGCGCTGGCGGTCGCTGCGGCCGCGTTCCAGCCGCGGCCGACCGGGCATGAGCGGGGCCTGCTCCAGTACGGAGTGGGCTTCTCCGTCGGGGCCGCCGAGGGTTGGTCGGGGCGGGCGCTGTCGTTCGCCTGGGACTCTTGGCCGGCCGAGGGCGAGGAGGTGCATTGGATCGTGACCGGCGGCGACTACGGCGTGCTGTGGACCTACGGCGGGTGGGGTTTGCCGTCGCGTCGCCACGGGCCGTTGGGGACGCGGGTCCGGGGAGCGTCGATCGGGTTCCTCTCGTTGCACGCCGAGTTGCTGTGGTGGCTCGGCGTGCCGCTGATCGGCTCGGCGGTCGGCGTCTGGCGGCTGCATCAGCGCCGCACGGAGGGCGTCCACGAACCCGCCGACGGCCCCGGCCTGCCGTGGCGGCTGGCCCGGCCGTGGGTGTGGCTGTTCGCCCCGCTCGGCGTCGCGCTGGTCGTCCTCGGCGGGGAGCCGTGGACGGTGGGGGATCACCGCACGCTGGACTATTCGGAGCGCTTCGTGGAGTTCGCCCGGGACGAAGCCGACGGGCCGCCGGGGCGGGCGCTGGTCCTGCGGGAGGTCGCGCTGACGGAGGTCTCTTGGGGCGTGCCGGAGTCGCTGGAGCCGCTCGGCCGGATGGAGACGGTCGAACTACCGGGCGTCGCGGCGGACTGGAGCGTCTCGCACGTGATGTACAGCGACATCGGGAACGTGGTGGTCTCCAAGCGGCGGGCGGCCCTCAGCGTTTGGTGGTTGGTCGCCGTCGCGGCAGTATTCAACTTCTTCACGCTGGGGCGGCTGGTCCGGCAGCGGGGGAACGTGCGGTCCGCCTGACCCAGCGATCGGCTCGACCCATCGGCGCTAATCGAAGTGGGACGCAGCGCCCCAGTTCGACCCCGCTGGCGGGGGCCGGGGGACGCCCCGGGTGGTAGGGTGCCCGCTTCCTGACCCGCCCGCCGCCGCCCTCCCGCGCCCCGATGCCCGACGCCCCCGCCCGCCCCGGCGAACGCCACCGCGCCGAAGACCGCCGCCGTTTCCCCGCCGCGTTGCTGTTCGGCGCCCCCGGCGTCGGCAAGGGCACCCAGGGCAGCATTCTGGCCCGGATCCCCGGCTTCTTTCATCTGAGCAGCGGCGACATCTTCCGCTCGATCGACCTCGGCGGGGAGGACGGCCGCGAGATCACCCGGCACATCTCCCGCGGCGACCTCGTCCCGGACGAGCTGACGGTCAAGGTCTGGCGGCGGGCGCTGGACGCGCACATGTTCCTCTCCAGCTTCAAGCCGCGGGAGGACCTGCTGATCCTCGACGGCATCCCCCGCAACGTGCACCAGGCGCAGATGCTCCAGGAGCACGTCGAGGTGAAGGCGCTGATCCACCTCGAATGCACCGACACCGAGGCGATGGTCACCCGCCTCCGCCGCCGGGCCCTGCGGGAGGGGCGGGTGGACGACGCCAACGAGGAGATCATCCGCCACCGCTACGAGGTCTACCGCCAGGCCACCGCCCCGGTCAGCGAGTTCTACCCCGACGAGGTGATCCACCGGCTGGACGCCATCGGCAGCCCGGCGGCGATCCTCCGCCGGATTCTGGACGTGCTGGTGCCCATCCAGGACGCCGTCTTCGCCGCCCCGGAGCAGGCCGCCGAGGGCGAAACGCCCGCGCCGGGAGTCTGACGGGGGACGAGATTCTCCCCTCTCCCGGGAGGGCGAGGGGGGAACGGACCGGTCGTCGCCCACGCCGGCCGACCGCCGCCGCTTGACGCGGCCGGCGTGATCCGCCGCAATCGGCGGACGTTCTGACGGCAGCTCCCGGTTCGTGCGAGGCCCGCGGCGATGTTCATCCCGGTCGGCACCGACGCGCCGATCTACCACTTCCCCTTCGCCACGATCTTCGTGGCGGTCGTCAACGTGGCGGCCCACGTCTGGCTGGGGCAGGTCGACCCGGACACGTTCGGCCTCAGCGAGACGAAGCAGGACTGGTCGCTCTGGTTCGGCGAGGGCCTGCATCCGCTCCAGTGGGTCACCAGCTGCTTCCTGCACGCCGGCTGGCTGCACCTGATCGGCAACCTCGTGTTCCTGTGGGGGTTCGGGATCATCGTCGAGGGAAAGCTCGGCTGGTGGCGCTTCCTGCTGCTCTACGTCGCCATCGGGGCGACCGCCTGCGGGATCGAACAGGCGATCCTGCTGCCCGGCTGGCTGACCGACATGCCCCGGGCGGAGATGGAGGAGGTCCTCGTCGAACGCGGCGAGGACCCGGAGGAGGTGGAAGAGGCCCTCGACCTGATCGGCTACCCGGACCACATCGTCGCCCTGGGCGCCAGCGGGGCGATCTTCGGGCTGATGGCGATCAGCATGGTTTGGGCGCCGAAGAACGACCTGGACATCCTCTGGATCATTTGGATTCGAGGGGACGTCGTCTCGATGTCGATCCTGACCTACTGCGGGTTCTCGATCACCTGGGAGATCCTGCTGCTCTCGATCCAGGCCGCCGCGCTGGGGGTGGAGTACGCCGTCAGCAGCGCCTTCCTGCACACGATGGGGGCGGTCGTCGGCGGGGCGGCGGGCGTGGCGCTGCTCAAGCTCGGCTGGGTGGACTGCGAAAACTGGGACCTGTTCGCCGTGCTGAAGGGCACGCACGGCAACCGGGACGAGTTCGAATTGAAACGCTCCACCTACCAGCGGGAACTGACCGTCCCCACGCAGACCGCCAGCGGCACGGGCGCGGTGGCGCCCGGGGACGCCCTGCCGGACGCCGCCCCGGAGCGGCCCGCCCGCCGGAGGAAGGCGAAGAAGAAACGCCGGAAGGTCGACACCTTCGCCCGGCTGCGGAAACACCTCGACGCCGGCGACGGCATCAGCGCGTTGGGGGAGTGGGAAACGCTGATCGGCAGTCGGCCGAAGCTGGTCCCGCCGGAGCCGGACCTGTTCGCCCTCGCCGAGGCCGTCGATAAAGCGAATTTCCCCTCCGAGGCCGCGGAATTGTTCGCCCTGTACTTACGGTCCTACCCGAAGCCCAAACCCGACGAACCGCCGCCGGCGGAGGGGGAGGAGCCGCGGCCGTACGACGCCGCCCACGCCGGCGTGATCCGCCTGCGGGCCGCCCGCCGCCTGCTGGAGCGCCCCGGCCGCCGGTCTCAGGCGGCCACGCTGCTGCGGGGCGTCGACGGCGACGCGCTCTCGCCCAAGCAGCGGCAAATGCTCGACAAGCTCACCGCCGCCGCCGCGGGGTGAGGGCATTTTGTAACTCCCCTCATCCCCCTTTTGGGGGAGAGGGGCTGGGGGTGAGGGGGCGGCGGCGCCCGCATGCCGTTCCCCGTCCGCCGTGCTCTCCCACCAGCCAGTCGCCGCAGGGAGCGGGAGCGGGCGAACCATTCGCTCACCCTCACCCCCGGCCCCTCTCCCTGAGGGAGAGGGGAGAAGAGAACGGCGAAACGTTCTCGGCGTTTGCAGACCGCGTCTCCCCTCGCCCCCCTCTTGGGGGAGAGGGGTCGGGGGTGAGGGGGCAACGGCGCCCGCATGCCGTTCCCCGTCCGCCGCGCTCTCCCGCCGCCCCTCACGGCGGAGAACGGATCGTGCGGTTGCCGCTCGGCCGCCCGGGGGAATGATGCCCGGCGATGCGCACGTCTCCCCCGTCTTCTTCCCCGCCCCCCGCCGGCTCCCGCTCCGGCCGCCCCAGCCGGGTGCGGTTCGAGGAGTACCGCCGCGACCTGTTCAAAGACCGCAAGCGGTCCGACGACGCCCGGCCGGGGCGCCCGGGAAGGGAGCGTCCCGCCGCGACGCGGCACCGGAAGAACGCGGAGCCCCGCAACCGCTCCGCCAAGGCCCTGGCGCTGGCGTTCTGGTCGCAGATTCGCGGGCACCGGGGGGAGATCGCTTTCGCCCTGTCCACGCTGACGGTCAGCACGCTGCTGGGCCTGATCCCGCCGGCGGCGACGAAGTTCGTCATCGACAGCGTCCTCGGCGACACCCCGCTGCCCGCCTGGATCACCGATTCCGTCGACCTGCCGGCCCCCACGACGCCGGAGGGGCGGATCAACCTGCTGTGGGTGATCGTCGGGGCGGTGCTGGCGGTCAGCTTTATCAAGGTGGGCATCGCCCTGTGGGGCCGCTGGTTCGCCACCCGGGCCAACAAGCGGGTGCAGATGAGCGTCCGCAAACGGGTGTTCGAACACGCGGTGCGGCTGCCGCTCCACCGCGTGCAGGACCTCAAAAGCGGCGGCATCGCCAGCGTGCTGCGGAACGACAGCGGCAGCGTGGGCGATTTGATCTTCAACGGCGTTTATAACCCGTGGCGGGCGGTCGTTCAGTTGGTCGGTTCGCTGGTCATCCTGGCCTTCGTGGACTGGCGGCTGCTGGCCGGGGCGGTGGCGCTGATGCCGGTGATCTGGGTCACGCATAAAACCTGGATCGACCGCATCCGCCCCCAGTGGCGGGCCGTTCGCAACACCCGCGAGGACGTCGACGCCCAGGCCACCGAGAGCTTCGGCGGGATGCGCGTCGTCCGGGCCTTTTCCCGTCAGAAGGCCGAGACCCGCCGCAACATGACCGGCCAACACCTCATGGGCCGGCAGGAGCTGCACGTCTGGTGGTGGATGCGGATTATTGAAGTGGTCTGGGAGACCCTCATCCCCGCCGCCAGCGCCGGGCTGCTGGCCTACGGCGGCTATCAGGTGGTTCGGGGCGAGTTGACGCTGGGCGAACTGATGATGTTCCTCACCTATTTATTGCTCCTGTTGGAGCCGATCGCCGTGCTGGCGAACAGCGCCACGCAGCTGCAAAACGGCCTGAGCGCCCTCGACCGGGTGATGGACATTTTGGAAGAGGATCGGGACTTCGCCGTGCCCCCCGAGCCGGCGGAGTTGGACCGGGACCGAGTCCGGGGCCGGATTGAATTTGAGGACGTCACCTTCCGCTACCCCGCCGGCCGGCGGAGCAAGGAGGCCGCGGAGGGGGAGACGGGGGACCAATTAGAAACGGCGTTGGAGGACGTGAACCTCGTCGCCGAGCCGGGCGGCACGGTGGCGCTGGTCGGTCGCAGCGGGGCCGGCAAGACGACGCTGTGCAATCTCGTCGCCCGCTTCTTCGACCCGACCGAGGGCCGCGTGACCCTCGACGGGACCGACCTGCGGGAGTTCGACGTCGAAAAATACCGCACGCTGTTGGGCGTGGTGGAGCAGGACGTGTTCCTGTTCGACGGCACGGTCGCGGACAACATCGCCTACGCCCGCCCGGACGCCACGCTCGCCGACGTGGAGGCCGCCGCCGAGGCCGCCAACGCCGCGGAATTTATCCGCAAGATGCCCGACGGCTTGAACACGCTGATCGGCGAGCGCGGCGTCAAACTCTCCGGCGGTCAGCGCCAGCGACTGGCGATCGCCCGGGCGATTCTGGCGGACCCGAAGATCCTGATTTTGGACGAGGCGACCAGCAATCTCGACACCGAGAGCGAACGCCTGATTCAAAGCGCTCTGGCGGAACTGATGGAGGGCCGGACGAGCTTCGTGATCGCCCACCGCCTCAGCACGATCCGCGACGCGGACCAGATCGTCGTGCTGGAGCACGGCCGCGTCACCGAGACCGGCACCCATGAGGAACTCATGCTGAAAGGCGGCCGCTACGCGGACATGGTCGTCCTCCAAACCGAAGGCAACGACGCCGTGCTGGCGTGAGGGGCGGGTCTGTCGCCGGGCGGGGGAGCCGGAGGCCTCGAGCCGCCCTGTCGAGCCGTCCCGGTGGTGCCGTGGGCTGGCGTCGCTACGATCCCGGCCCCCCGCTCCTTCCCGCCCCGCCGCCCGCCGCCATGAATAAAACGCTGCTCGTCCTCCTGTTTATCTCCGGGGCCGCCCTGACCTGGGGCACGTACGTGCCGAGCATCCACGTGGCGGCGGGGGACCCGAAGGTCGGGCTGCACAGCAACCTGCGGGCGTTTCTGTTCGTGGGCGTGGCCTACTTCCTGACCGCGGTGCTGATCCCGCTGGCGCTGATCTGGGCGAACGCCGACCCCACCGCCCGGCCGACGGCGAACTGGAACGCGGCCGGCATCCGCTGGGGCATCATCGCCGGCTGCCTGGGGGCCGCCGGGGCGCTGTGCGTGATCTTCGCCGTGACCGCCTCCAAGGGCGGGATGGGGCCGCTGTACGTCGCCCCGCTGGTGTTCGCCGGGGCGCCGATCGTCAACACGATCGCCACGCTGGTCTACTTCCACCCGGTCAAAACGCTGCCGGACTGGAAGTTCTTTGCCGGCCTGGTGCTGGCCGCGGTCGGGGCGGTGATGGTGATGCTGTTCAAGCCGGTCGACAAACCCGACGCCCCCGCGACCGCCGCCCAGGTGGAAGAGGCCTCCGCCGTCGGCGAAACCGCGGCGCTACCCTGAACGGGGCGTTCCCCCCTCGCCCCCTTTTGGGGGAGAGGGGTCGGGGGTGAGGGGGCAGC
>NZ_JBINJD010000073.1:0-24126 GCF_043951915.1 Alienimonas sp. DA493
AGGGACGCTCCCTCACGGTCGCGGCTCCCTTTACGCGGCTTCCTTCACCCACGCCGTCTGCCACGGGCCAAGTTCGATCTGCTCGGCGAACTCTTCGCCCCCGATCAGGTCCGTGCCGCCCCGCCAGCCGGAGAGGTCCGAGAGGTCGGCCGTCATCGGGGCGCCGGTCAGATTCGTGAGGCAGGCGATACGCTCGGTCTCGTCTCGGTCGATCCGCACCAGCGCCACGAGGTCCGGGCCGAGGTCCAGGACCGTTTGACCGGCCTCCGGGTGGAACGCCGGTTCGGCCCGGCGAAGGTTGAGGAGCTTGATATACCCCTCGAACACCGCCGCGGCGGCGGGCGTTCTGAGGTGTTCGTCCAACTCCGTCCGGGCGAACTTGCGGCGATTTACGGTGCGGGCCCGGCCGGTTTGGGCGACGCCCTCCACCCAGTTCGGCGTGCCGACGAGGCTGTGAAAATAGATGCCGGGGATGCCTTTCAGCGCCAGCATGACCGCCTGCGAGGAGAGGAACCGGCGGACGTGGGCCTCCCGGGCCGCCTCGTCGTCCCCGGCGGACGGATCGCCGAGGGCGCTGAAGTAAGTGCAATTCAATTCGTACGGCGTTTTGCTGCCGTCCGGATTGGTGCGGCGGCTGACCTGCCCGCCGCGGGCCTCCACGGCGGCGACCAACCCGTCCAACCGCTCCGGCGGGGCGAGCCCCTCCAGCGGCCGCACGCCGACGCCGTCGTGACTGGCGGTAAAATTAAAGTAGGTCATCCCCGTACCCGGCTCGGACAGCCCCCGCAGCCAGGCGTTGAGGTACTGTCCGTCGCCGGTGGTCAACGCGTCGAGGAGCAACGGCGGCAGGCTAAAGTTATAAACGAGGTGCGCCTCGTCCCCGCCGCCGAAGTACGAAATGTTCTCCGCGTGGGGGACGTTCGTTTCGGAGAGGATCAGCGTTCCGGGGGCGACGGCGTCCAGCACTTCTCGCATCACCTTGAGAGCGGTGTGCGTCTCCGGCAGGTGGATGCAGGTGGTCCCCAGGCGCTTCCAGAGATAGGCAATCGCGTCCATCCGCAGGATGCGGGCGCCCCGGGCGGCGTAGCCGACGAGGACGTCCAGCATCTCCGTCAGCACCGCCGGTTCGGAGAAGTTCAGGTCGACCTGATCGGCGCTGAAGGTCGTCCAGACGTGCTTCGTGCCGGCCGCCGTCTCGAACGGGGTGAGCAGCGGGTGCGTGCGGGGCCGGGTGACCTCCTTGAGCCGCGGATCCTCCGGGTCGCCGACGATGAACCAGTCTTTATACGGCGCTTCCTGCTTGAGGAACGCCTTAAACCATGCGTTCTCCGCGGAGCAGTGGTTGAGGACGTAGTCGAAGGCCAGATCGAACTTCTCGCCCAGCGCCTCCACGTCGTCCCAGTCGCCGACGGCCGGATCGACGGCCCGGTAGTCGATCACGCTGAACCCGTCGTCGCTGCTGTACGGAAAATGCGGCAGCAGATGCACCCCGCTGAGCGGCCCGTTCAATTCATGATCCAACAGCCACTTCGTCTGGGCCGGCAGGGCGTGGCCTTCGCCGTCCGGGCGGACCATGTCGCCGTAGGTGATGAGGACCGCGTCCGTCTCGTCCCACAACTCGCCGTCTTTGTCCGGCAGGTCGTAGCGGTCGGCGATCGCTTCGACGCCGGCCAGCGCCTCCGGCGCCCGCTCGCCGTAAAGCGTGGCGAGCTTAGCGGTCAGGGAGTCGCGGACGGCGTCTGGAAGCGGCATGGGGGGATCTAAATCTCAAGAGACAAGAAACAAGATCCAAACGAGGGACGCGGCGCCGCCCCGGGATTTGGATCTTGTCTCTTGGAAATTGGTATTTTCCTACAACTCGTCGTCGCCGGTGAGGTTGGACACCAGGCTCCGCAGTTTGCGTCGCAGCACGTTGTAGCCGAAGAACCGCAGGGCCAGCCGATAATTGTGCTCGACCATCGCGTCGCGGTACTCCGCGTCGTCGATCACCCGGCGGACCTCGTCGGTGACGCTTTTGGTGAGGTAGCCGTCCATCGTGACGACCTCGAACCCCTTCGTTTCGATGTCCTGCCGGAAGATGCTGTAGCGGTTCACCAGCACCGGCTTGCGGAAATAAAACGCTTCCAGCAGGGCGTTGCCGAAGCCCTCGTACAGGGACGGGTAGGTGATAAAGTCCGCGTGGGGATAGGTGTCCCAGAGGGAATAAATCTTCCGGCCCTCGGCGTCGCTGTGGCGGGTCTCGCCGACGCGGGCGGCGACGAACCGCAGGTCGACGCCCTGGTGCTCCGCCATTTCGGCGAGGGCGTGCTGGTATTCGTTCCCCTCGTCGCCGCTCTCGTGGGTGATGACGAGTTTGCACCGCGGATCGCGGAGCTGGGCGACCATGCTGATGGCGTGCTCGATCCCCTTCCGCGGCACTACGCGGGTCGGCTGGAGGATGAGGATGTCGTCCGGGGCGACGCCGATCTCGCTGCGGAAGTCGGAGCTGTACAGGTCGCAGGTGTCCGGCGGCTCCTCGAAGTTCAACACGTTCGGCACGAGGATCGAACTGCACCCCGTCCGCCAGGCGAGGTCCTGCTGGGCCGGGGAGTTGATCGTGACGTGTTGGATGCTCGGCAGGTTCGGAGGGAAGGCCTGCTCCAGATAGTCGCCCACCGCGTTCACCATGAAGCGGTCCCGCTCCCAGTAGAAGTCGTGGTGATGGGCGATCGTGGGGAAGTTCGTCTCCGCGATGTACTGCGTGAGGGCCACCCCCAGCGGGATGTTCATCGGAATGCACAGGCAGTTCTGCGCGACGAGCACGTCGATCTCGAACTGCCGGACGAACTCCGCGATGCCGCTTTTCAGATGGTCCGCCAGCTCCGCAATGCGGCGGGTAATCTTGGGGCTGCGGGTGACGCGGCCGAAGACCTCCTCGTTGATCGCCAGAATCTCCGGGTGGCCGAAGTAGGCCTCCGGCACCACGCTGCTGATCGCCGGGTCGCGGTCGCTTTTCCCGCTGAACCAGAAGGAGGTGTCCTGGTTCTTCCAGAAGATCTGCGCCCACTTGGCGGCTTCGAGGCTGACGCCGTCGGTCCCGTGAAAGCGGGTGGAAACGAAGCCGATCCGGCGGCCGGGCATCTGGGTCACGTCGCGGGGGGGGCGAAGACCGGTCGCGGGCGCGGCGACCGATCGGCGGGCGGCCCGTCGGGCGGGCGGGGGCGCCGTTCTACCCGGCTTCCGACCCGGTTTCCACGGCCGGCGCGGACTCCAGCAGTTGCCGCAGGTCCGTCACAACGACCGTCGGCCGCGTGTCGGCGACCCGCTCGTCCCCCTCCCGCAGTCGCAGGCTGCGGGCGTCCCCGGCGAACAGGGCGGTGCGAAAGCCGACCTGCTGGGCCGGCGTGCAGTCGTTCAGCAGGTCGTTGCCGACGTACAGAACCTGCCCCGGGGCGATCCCGCGGGCGGCCAGCTTCTCCGCGGCGTACTCGTACAGGAACGTCCCCGGCTTGGCCCGCAGGTGGGCGTAGCTCCAGCTTCGCGCCTCCGGGTCGAACCCGAACCCCTCCAGCGTGTCGCCGAGGTGGGCCGGGAACAGGTGCGGCGTAAAGAACTGAGCGTTCGAGATGATCCCCAGCAGCGCCCCGCGGCCCCTCAGTTCCCGCAGCACGTCGGCGGCGTGCGGCATCGTCCAGGTGGGGTTCGTGCGGCATTCGTACTCAACCGCGAACCGCTCCAGCCGGGCGTCGTCCGGAGTCGGAGCCCCCAGATCGGCGAAAACGTCCCGCCAGACGGCCCGGATTTCGACCTCCGGGTAGTCCACCCCCTCGGCCTTCGCGGCGGCGTGACGCCGGGCGATGACGGCCTTGAGGGCCGCGACGCCCTCCTTCCCGTCCGCCGCCGGCAACCCAGCGGCGTCCAGCGCGGCGACGAAAGCCCCGGAGCGGTCCTCCGCGGCGTGGGTGCCGACGTCGCCGCTGTCGGAGATCACCAGCGTGCCGTACACGTCGAACAGCACGGCCCGCACGTCGGACAGCGGTTCGACCCGCGGCGGCGTGTCCGTCGGTCGCGGGTCGAGCGGCCGGGAGCGGTCGCGAATCAGTGCGGGGAAGTCGGGCATGCCGCCATCGTAGGGTCCGCTCCGCGGACCGTGCAGTTCAAGCGTCAGCCGGACGGACGGTCCGCACAGCGGCCCCTACCCCCGGATCAATCGGAACGATTTCAGATCGAGAAACGCCTCCAGCACGGCCCCCGGGCGCGGCGGCGGCGTCACCGGGCCGACGGTGGAGGCGAGCACGGCATCGTACGCCGCCGCCAGCCGGGCCCCGCTGCCGGCGAGACTGTAGCGGTCTCGGACCACCGCCGCGTTGTGCTCTACGACGCCGTCCCGCGGCAGACCGCTTTCCGGCTCCACGCTGAACACCTCCCCGCGGGCGGCCGGGTCGTCGGCGATGCGGCGGATCACGCCCATCTGCAGGTCCTCGTCCAGATCGGCGAAGTCGACCCGGTCGTCGGCCGTCTTCGCCGCCAGCGCCTCGGCGAACGCCGCCTCGTCCCACGGCCGGCGGTAGTCCGCCAACAGCTTCTCGCAGCCGGCCCGGAAGCGGTCGGCGAACCCGTCGGCCCACCCCAGCGGGACGGTGAGGGCGGAATACAGCCCCGGCAGTTCGAGGCCCTCCGCCCGGAAGTCCGCGGTGACGTGCGGCAGATCGCGGCCCAGCAGCGGCCGGTCCGCCAGCCAGCACTCGAGGAACGCCATCCCGAAGCCCTCCGCCACGCTGGTGGTCAGAACGGCGTCCGCGGCGGCGAGGTTCTCCCGAAAACTCGCCCCGCCCGTCTCCCCGGTACAGAACCAGACCGGCAGGTCCCGCTCCTCCACGAAGCCCCGCCAGCGGTCGTGGAACGCCAGTTCGACCGGATTGCGGGGCTCCAGCGTGATCCCCACCGCGGCGTCCGGCTCCAGCAGAGCGGTGAACACGGCTTCGCCGAGATTCTTCCGACGGATGCCGCGGACCGGATAGCAGAGGTACCGACGGTCCGTCGGAATGCGGCAGTTCCGCCGCAATTGCAATTTGCCGGTCGAACGGCTCACGCGCTGCGGAAACTCCGCGACCGGATTCGGCAGGAAGTGCAGCCGCTCCGCCGGCACGCCCAGGGACTCCAGCACCCCCCGGTCGCGGCCGTTCAGCACGGCGTAGTGGATGTGCGAGGCCTGCGGGTACAGGTTCGCGTCCTCCCCCAACGCCCCGACGAGGTGCAGATAATTGCCGGGGCGGAACTCCTCCGCGAAGTCGTGAATTTGCAGGAGGAACTTCCAGCCCCGCTCCGCCAGCCGCACGATCGCCCCCGGCGTGGAGGCGTTCTTGCCGAGCGAATGGTTGTGCAGATGCACGACCGTCGCCTCCCGCGTCGCCCCGTGGTCGCGGAGGGCCTGTTCGAGGCGGTCGGCCAGCCCGTCCGGGTCGGGGGCGGCGTCGGGGGCGAGCGCGTCGTATTCGAACCCGGCGACGACCGGCCGGGCGGTTTGCACGCCGGCGCTCTCCAGCTCCCCCGCGTGCGGCCCCCACGCCTCCGCCCGCCCGCCGGTCAGCAGCACGGCCGACGGCGGGCTCCCGTCCGCCGTCGCCGCGTGGGCGGCGAGGCCCAACAGATGATTCGCCACCACCCGCGTGACGCCGCCGCGGTTGAGGTGATAGTGCCCGATCGCCGCGATCGGCGGGCCTGCCGCGACGCCGCCCGAGCGTCCCGATCCCTCCGCGAAGTACGCGCTCAACCGACCGGGCAGCTCCGCGGCGAGGTCGTCGAGGATCGCCTGGTAAGTCTGCAGATCGTCCGCCGTCAGCCGCGGGGGTTCGGGATGCCGCAGTTCGATCGGCTCGGCAGAGCCGGCGACGAAGTCGCTCAGAGCGTCGGCGAAGGCGTCCCAGTTGGCGGCGTACATCGTCCGCAGCCCGGCCGCCTCGGCGAACTGCCGGAGGAAGCTCGTCTTGGTGCCGTCCCCCGGGGGCACGTCGACGGTGCGGGTCGGCTCAGTCACGACTTCACCACGTTGCGAAAGCTGTCGTAATGGTCCGGGGTGTACCAGACGTCCCCCCCCGCCCCGATCACCAGCCGCTGCGGGCCGGGGCCGTCCACGCCGGGCGTGGGGTGGACGTATTCCTTGTAATAGCCCGACGGGCGCCGCGGCAGGCGGCCCTCGCGGTTGCCGAAGGTCGTGCCGTCGTTGCGGTGGGGGAAGGACTCTCCGAGGGCGATCCGCGTCAGCGTCTCGGAGAGATCCACCTCCCCGCCCGGCGCCGCGGCGGGCACGGGGCGACCGAAGTTCCGCACCGTCACCTGTTCGACGTACGGGTCGATCGCCAGGGGGGCGCAGCGCGGCGGCGGCCGCACGTCGGTCGTCCGGCGGACCTCCGCGGCGGCGACCGTCGCGGCGTCGCCGCAGTTCGTCTTCACCCGCTCCCCCCCCCGCAGGCGCTCAGCCAGCACGAGGCCCTCGCCGTCGGTGCGGGTCAGCACGGCGCCCGGCTCCAGATCGACCGTCGCCTCGCCGGCGGCGGTGCGAAAGGACACGGTGACGACGGCGTACGTCCGGCCGGAATTTTCCGACGAACCCCGTGGCGACGCCCCCGACGCCGGGTCGGAGCGCCGCATCGACTCGGGATCGGGGCCGAAGTCGTCCGCGGCCGGCGGGGCGTCGGCCGGCGGGGCGGCGGGGTCGGCCTCCGGGTCGAACTCGTCGGCGGGACGGCCCCGCGGATCGTCCGCGTCGTCAAAGTCCGCGACGACCGTCCCGCGGCCGGGACCGGGCGCCGGGCCGTCCAGCAGGTAGCGGTCGGCGAGATAGACGATCCCCGCCAGCAATGCGAGCAGCACCCAGCCCCGCACCCCGAGCCGCGCCAGGTGTCGGATCGCGTCCAGCGTGGCCGGCGAGGCGGCGGGCGGCTTGCGGTCCTGGTTCATGCGACGTCCTGAGGAAACGCACCCGGGGGCGGCAGTCTAACGGACGCCCCCGCGGCGGGCGGCCCGTGGGCGGGCAGCCCGTGGGCGGAGGCCCCGCTCACCCGCCGAGGCCGAATTTCTCGCGGTAGCTCTCGAGCGTGTTGATCGGCGGGCGTTCGAACTCCTCGATTTGATACTCGACCTGCTCGAACCGGCCGTCCTCCACGCGGTGCTGCCGCATGATCTTTTCCAACTCGCCTTTCAACTCGATCCGTTCGTGACTGCTCAGGCGATTAAAGAAAGTGCGGAGGATGCCGAAGGCCATGCGGCCCAGGGCGATCGTCTCCTGGTTGCGGTGCACGCGGGTGTCGAGGTCCGTCTGGGCGAACGCGGACAGGCCCATATCGTTGTAGATATCGAGCAGCATCGCCGTTTCCACGCCGTAGCCGACGGGGAACGGGATCTTTTCCAGCACGCTCCGCCGGCCGGCGTACTCGCCGGAGAGCGGCTGAATGATCGCCGCCAGTTCGGGATAAAAGAGGCTGAACAGCGGCCGCACGAGGATCTCCGTCACCCGGCCGCCGCCGGTGGGCCGCAGGCCCTGGCTGAAGGCCAGCGGGCGGTCGTAGAAGGCTTTGACGTAGTGCACGTCCGGGTTTTCGATCAGCGGGCCGAGCAGCCCGTAGACGAACCGCGGATGGATGTTCGCGATATCGCTGTCGACGTAGCAGATAATATCGCCCTCCAGCAGATAGAGGGCCTTCCAAAGGTTCTCCCCCTTGCCCCTGCGGTCGCCGGCCTCGGTGAGGTGTTCGCTGGCGAGGTAGACGTCCGCCCCGAAGGCGGCGGCGATCTCGCGGGTGTCGTCGGTGGACCCGCTGTCGATCACCGCGATCTCGTCCAGCAGGGGATAATGGTCCATCAACGCCGACTTTAACAGGACCACCTCCTTGCCGATCGTCGCCCCCTCGTTCAGCGTGGGCAGGCAGAGGCTGATCTTGAGGTTCTGCTCCTCCTTTTTGGCGACCATCTTTTTGAGGTCCCAGAAGGCGGAGTGATGATAGGTCCGCTCGCGGAGCCACTGCTCGGCGTTCATGCTGCGTCTTTCGTTCATAACGCCGAGGCCCCGCGGGGCCTCGGCGTTACGGGTGGAGAAGTGAATTAGGTGGCGACCGGGGCGTCGGCGTCGCCGCGGTCGAGGGCGAGCAGCAGACCGACCAATTGGGCCATGCCGCGCATGACCGGCTCGATCATCACGTAATCGATCTGGTCGTGGTGCTTGGAGCCCTCGCTGATGCCGAGGGTCACGGCGGGGATGTCGCGGGCGATGAACTCGCTCAGTTCGCTGGGACTGTGCCCCTGGTCCGGCTCGATACCGAGCCCCTCCATCACCTGCACGCAGGCGCGAATCAGCGGGTGGCTGAACCGCAGGCCGCCGGCGGTGCGGCGGAAGAACACGTCCAACTCCGCGTCGACGGCGTGGCGGGCGCTCATTTCGGAGACGATATCTTCGATTTGCTCCGTCACGCGGCCGATCATCTCGTCGCTGTGACTGTTAATTTCGAACCCGAGCACCGCTTTATCGGGATCGACGTCGTAACTTTTGCCCGCCCGGACCCGGGCGATGCGGATCTTGGTGAACGGCCGCGTGGGCGTTTCGATCGCGAGGATGCGGTTGATGATATAATTCAGCACCACGATGGCGCTCTCGGAGCCGTACGAACGGCTCTCCACCGGCCGCACCCGGCAGGAGATGTCGCCGCGGATCGTACCGATGCTGAAGTAGTTCAACCGGCCCAGCGGCACGCCCTCCACGCAAATGCCGTAGTCGTAGGGCCGGTGGGCGTGGTCGAGGAAGAACTTCAACCCGGCGTGGTCGCCGCGGTCGAGGCTCTTCACGCTGCCGAGCAGTTGCAGGTTGCAGTCGAGTTGGACGTTCAGCTTTTGCAGAACGGTGGGCAGCATTGTCAGGGCGGCGGCCCCGAGGGAGTTGTCGGAGATCCCCGGCCCCTCGATGCGGTCCGCCAGCACGGTCGCGTTATGGTCGACGGTCTCGGGGACGATCGTGTCCAGGTGGGCGACCAGCAGCACGGTGCGGTCGCCGACACGACCGGGCAGGAAGCCGACGGCGTTGCCGGCCTCGTCCGGGCCGGCCTCCGGCAGGCCGCTCTCGGCGAAGCGGTCCATCATGTACTGGACCCGCAGTTCTTCCCGGCCGGTGGGGGCGGGCGTCTGGCCGATCATCACCAGGTTCGCCAGCATCTCCTCCCGCAGCGGGGCCAGCAGATCGGGCAGATCCGCCAGCAGGCCGACGGGGTCGGCGTTTCCGAGGCCGTTCCCGCCGGCGCCGCCCGTCGCCCCCTCGACCGTGCCGGTGACGGGGTAGACCCCCGGTTTGCTGCCCGCCGCTCGCATCTGTCGCCTCGTCCGGTGTCGTGTCGGTGAGAGAGGATGGTACCCGGGACGGCCGCCGGCGGCGAAGCGGCCGCGGCGGGGTTCCCCCGGCGGGGCGATCCCCCGCGGCCCTCTCCGGTCAAACCGGTTCGATCACCACCGCCGGCCCCAGCTGCGGGAGGGGCACGATCTTCGCTTCCAGCGAGACCGTCTCCACCACCGCCACGCTGGGCGTGCGGCTGACCCAGCCGCCGCACTCCCCCGGGTTCACCAGCAGCCGCCCCGCGGAGTCCTTGGCCACCGCGTGCCGGTGCGTGTGGGCGTAGACGACCACCTGCGGGCCGCCCTCCTCCGGCGGCGGGCACTCCCGCAACGCGGTCTTGGCCTCGCTCAGTTGATGGCAGAGCAGGAACCGCGTGCCGTCCGGCGCCGTGACGCACAGCGGCGGCTCGCCGACCGGACCGACGATCTTCATGCCCCCCGCGATCCCGGTCCGGTTGCCGTCGTTGTCGCCCCAGCAGGCGACCAGTGGGCAGTTCAGCTTGCGCAACGGCGGAACCACCAGCGGGCTGACGAGGTCCCCGGCGAACAGCACGAGCCCGACCCCGGTCTCGTTGAAGAACCGCACGGTGCGGCGGACGTTGTCCGCGTGATCGTGGGCGTCGGCGAAGATCCCGACCAGCATAAAGCGTGGGGAGGAGGAATGAGGGAGGGGGAAGGAGGGGCGGAACGGCTTGCCGTCGGATTCCGCGGGGGGCAGTGTAGTTCGATGTCCGATCCCATTTCGCCCCCGTCGCGCAGTTCCGCGGGCGGAGGGCCGTCCGCCCTCTCGCCCCCCCCCCCCTTCCCCCCTCCCTCCTCCCCCGCGGAGGCGTGGCGGGTCGGTTCGCTGATCCTCATCGCCCTCTCGCTCGGCCTGCACGTGGCGGCGCTGGTGCGGGCGGAGCCGCTGCGGAGCGCCAACGACCGCAGCCGCTGGGCGACGGTGCGGGCGCTGACGGAGCGGGGCGACTTCCGCATCGACCCCTACGAGTTCCAGCCCGGCTGGAGCACGATCGATCAGGTGCAGGTGAACGGGCACCTGTACTCCACCAAGCCGGCCCCGCTGCCGATCGTCGCCGCGGCGATCTCCCTGCCAGTGGAGTCCGTCACCGGGTGGAATCTCGCGAAGCATCCGGGCCCGCACACCCGCTGGGTGCTGCTGTTCCTGAACCTCGTGCCGTTCGCCGCGGCCCTGTGGGCGGTGCGTGGTCTGCTGACGGACCTGGCCGCCACGGACCTCGCCCGCTTTCTGGCGCTGGGGACGCTGGGGTTCGCGACGGCGGTCAGCGCCTTTCTGCCGGTGTTCAACAATCACACGATCGGGGCGTGCTGCTGCGCGCTGGCGGCGGTCCCGCTGATCCGCATCCGCCGGGGCGCCCGGGACGGCTGGCGGTTCGCCGCGGCGGGGTTCTTCGCGGCGCTGACGGTCTGCAACGAACTCCCGGCGGGATTGCTGGGGCTGACGGCGTTCGCCGTCTGCGTCACGGCGGATTGGAAACACACCTTCGCCTGGTTCGCCCCGGCGGCGGCCGTCCCCCTCTTGCTGTTCGCGGCGGCGACGGTCTGGCAGACGGGGTCGCTCCAGCCGTTCTATATGACCTACGGCACGGAGACCTATGAATTCGTCCGCCACGGTCGACCAAGTTATTGGATGAACCCCACCGGCCTCGACGCCGCCCGCGACGGGTTCTGGACGTACCTCTTCCACTGCACCTTCGGCCATCACGGGCTGTTCTCGCTGACCCCGATCTGGCTACTGGCCGTTTGGGCCTGGGTTCGCGGGGGCGTCGCGTGGGCGACGAACGGGAAGGGCGAACGCCACCCGCTGGCCGCCTTCGCCGCGGCGACGGGGCTGCTGAGCGCGGCGATCCTCGCGTTCTATCTGACCCGCACGGAAAACTATAATTACGGCGGCCGTTCCGTGGCGCTGCGGTGGATGATCTGGTTGGCGCCGCTGTGGGCGATCTCGCTGGCGCCGCTGGCGGACGGGCTGGGCCGCCGCCGCTGGTTCGCCCCGCTGGCCGCCGTGTTGCTGGCCCTCTCCGTGACGAGCGCTTGGCTGGACAGCCCCGACCCGTGGCAGGACCCGTGGCTGATGCGGGCGCTGGAGCACCGCGGCTGGATCGATTACGCCCTCGCCGAATCGTGGCGACCGGAGTCCAACATTTGTGTGCGGGGGAACTTCGGGCAGGGATCGTCCGGGTGAACTGCGACCCGACGCTGCGGACGCTCGCCCGGTCCGAGGACGCCCGCGGAGCGCCGGACCCCGGCGTCCCGGACCCTGACCGACCAGGACGGCTCTGCGGACAGCGCCGATCCCGCCGGCCGTGTGGCGATCCGCCGCCCCGCCGCGAACCTGTGGGCGTTGCCGACGGTCCGAGAAGCGCTTACCGTGTCTCCCCGCCGCCCGGCCGCCCCGCGAGCCCCGTCTCGCGACTTCCCCGGCCGTCGGCCCCGAAGGCGTAGCTCAGTTGGTAGAGCAACGGACTTTTAATCCGTAGGTCCAGGGTTCGAGCCCCTGCGCCTTCACTTCGGAAAGACTTTGCAAACCGGTCGCGGCGGCGGTCCGCCGGTGGCCGGTCGGTTCTGGGGGAACGCAGCCCCCGTCGGGCGGGACTCAACGCCCGAACAGCTCAATTTCCGTGACCGTCACCGTCGTCCCGGCGGTTCGCGGCGTCAGCGCTACGCGGAACGTCTCCGCCGGGCGGGCCGCGGCGAGTTCGATCGTCCGCCGCCGCACGGCGCCGCCGACCTCTGCCAGACCCGCCGTGACCCGGTCCGACGCGGCCTCGAGCGGTTCGTCGTCCGGGCCGGCGGTCAATGTGACGTCGATCGGTTCGTCGGTTCCGAACCCGATCCGACACCGCACGACCTCGCGGGGTTGGGCGAAGGCGAACTCGACCGTCCACGGGCCGTCGCCGGACAAGGTCTGAGCGGTCGCGTCGCTGCCGTCGTTGAGGACCGTCGTCGTCCGCGGCGGCTCGCCCGGCACGGTCGCCGTCGCGTCCGCCGACAGCGTCAGGGCGAAGGGGAGCCCGTCGCTTTGCTGCTGGAGGTTGAAGTAGTGGTCGGCTCGAACGAACTCGATCCGGCCGTCGGATTCGGCCTCCAACTCCTCGGCGATCGCCTCCAGCCGGTCCGGCCGGAGCGACTGCCAGACGTTCATCTGGAACGCCAGGAACGTCGGCCGCTCCCCGTTCCAGCGCCGCAGCCGGCGGCGGAGAGAGGATCGGAAGTGCTCCTCGGTCGTGCAGTAGGGCACGACGAGGCGTTCGAATCGCACCCGTTCGTCCACGATGCTGGAGGCGACGCCGGGATCGTCCCGGAAATTCTGCACCGTGGCGCCGAAGAGGTGCCGGCATTCGTCGGCGTAGATCGCCCGCTGGTCGGCCGTCAGGTCGTCCCAGATCGTCGCCACCCGCAGGCCGGCGGCCCGCAGGTAGCGGTCGGTTTGCCGGGCGTACTCTCGCAGCGGCTCGTCCCGCTCCAGGGCCCGGCCGAGCGGCGCCCCCGGTTCCCGCAGGGTGTTCACCGGCATCAGGTAGCCCAGCCCCGAGGGGCCGGTCACGAAGCAGTCGGCCGGGGTCGCCGTGCGGTAGTAGTAGTTCAGCAGGCCGGGGCCGAGGTCCACCAGGGCCGGGGAGATCGTCCAGTTCAGCGGCACCTCGCCCCGCCCCGCCGCGGTCCGATCCCACAGCCGGCGCATCGCGTGCTGGTTGTACTGCACGTTGTCGCCGTCGCTGATGAACAGGGCGACGTACGCCTTGTTCTCCAGCGTCGGCAGCCGGGGGACCGGGGGGACGGCGATCTTCCGCGACGTGCCGGCGAAGACGCTGCCGCTCACGTAGAAGTCCGACGGCACGGTTCCGATGCCGAACTCCGAGGCGGTCGTCACCCCTGACCGCTCCGAGGCGTGCCAGCCGAGGAGCAGCCCCCGGCCGGCCGGCATGTCGGCGAGGAATTTCTTGAACAGGGCCCGCTCCTCGGGGATCCGAGCGTCCAGCCAGACCGTCGCGGCCCGCACCGCGGTCGTGACGTCCCGGGCGTGGTCGAGGTCCCCGCGGCGGGTGGGTCGGGCGCTCAGCAGAATTCGCTTCTCGCACCGCGGCCAGTAGGTCTCGTACAGGTGCTCGTAAATCGCGACCGGGCCGGTCATCTCCAGCGGCCGCAGGTCGGCCCGCACCGGCCAGGACAGGCCCTCCGCGGCGAGCTCCTCGTAAAGTTCCGTGGAGAGGGGGAGCGCGTTCTCGAGCGCCGCGACCGTCCCGGCCAGGTTCCGGTAGTGGTCGCTCCGCGTCGGGTCGTACAGCACGACGCCCTCCGCCTCGTCGGCGTATTTCCGGAGCAGGTCGAGGCGCTGGTCCCGCGAATAGAGGGTGCGGGGGCCGAGACCGACCGTTTCCGCCCACGTGTCGCGGCCCTCCTCCGCCCGGGCGTCGAGCAGCAGGAGGCGGGGACGTTTGCGGTTCACCAGCCCCTGCAGGGAGGAGAACAGCAGGCGCTCGTCCGGCCGGAGAGCCTGCCGCTCGATCGCGTCGACCGTCTCCGCCGGCCGTTCGAACCGGGGGAGGGCCTGCCCCTCCGGCCAGCGAACCTCCGCCGCGAGCCGGCCGGGGGCGAACGCCCCGAGCGCCGCCGCGCCGCAGGAGACGAGCAGAACGCGACGGAAGGCGGACGACTTCTTCATCGATGACGACATTCGGGGACGCGGCGCCGCGACCGTACACGCACGGCCCGACCGCCCCGACCATAGCGGCCGGCCTGCAAACGAAAACCGCCCGCCCCGGCGGGAGCCGGGACGGGCGGGGCGTGAGGTCGTCCGTGACGAAAACGCGTCGTCCGTGACGTGAGGCCTCAGGGAGCTGCGGCTCAGGTGGCGTAGGCGGTCATGCCGTGCTCGGAGATGTCCAGGCCGCGTTCTTCGTCCTCGGCGCTGACCCGCAGGAAGCCGATCATCTTCAGGATGAAGAACAGGACGAACATCGTCGTGAAGGCCCACACCGCGTAGACGACCAGGCCGGTCAGCTGGGCGCCCCAGGTGCCGACGCCCTCGTCGTAGGTGGCGAAGATGGGGATCGCCAGGAGGCCCCACATGCCGCAGACGCCGTGCACCGGGAAGGCGCCGACCGGGTCGTCGATCTTCACTTTGTCCATGGCGATGATGGAGGCGACGATCAGGGCGCCGGCGACGGCGCCGATGATCAGGGCGGACCAGTTGGAGACGCCGTCGCAGTTGGCGGTGATGCCGACCAGGCCGCCGAGCATGCCGTTCAGGCCCATCGAGAGATCCGGTTTGCCGAACAGGCCCCAGCTGAGCAGGGTCGCGATCACAGCGCCGGAGCCGGCGGCCAGCAGGGTATTCACGGCGATGGTCACCACGGCGGTGGCGTTGGCGTCGCCGTAGATCGCCAGCTGCGAGCCGGGGTTAAAGCCGAACCAGCCGATCAGCAGGATGAACGTGCCCAGGGTGGCCAGCGGCAGGCTGTGGCCCGGGGAGGCCACCGGCTTGCCGTCCGGCGTGTAGCGGCCCAGACGGGGACCGAGGACGATCGCCCCGGCCAGCGCCGCGAAGCCGCCGACCATGTGCACCACGCCGCAGCCGGCGAAATCGTAGAAGCCCATGTCGTCCAGGAACCCGCCGCCCCACTTCCAGTAGCCGCTGATCGGGTAGACGAGGCCGGTGAGCACCCCGGAGTACACCAGGTAGGCGCCGAACTTCATCCGGCCGGCCACGGCGCCGGCGACGATGGTCGCGGCGGTGGCGGCGAAGGCGACCTGGAAGAAGAAGTCGACCTGCGGGTGGTAGGAGCCGGCGCCCAGGGAGCCGTCCCACTCGTGGATGCCGGGATTGATCTCGCCGAGGTAGTTGTCCGCGATCGGCTCGCCGGCGGGGTACATCAGGTGGTACCCGATGAAAAAGTACAGGCACACGCCGACCGCGAGGTCCAGGGCGTTCTTGAACAGGATGTTCACCGTGTGCTTCGACGGGCAGAAGCCGGCGACGACCATGGCGAACCCGGCCTGCATGAACAGCACGAGGACCGCACAGATGAACAACAGGAAGTTGTTGAGCGTGTAGCCGAGTTGGGCGTCGACGTCTTCGATCGACGCGACGATCGGGGGATCGGCTTCCTCGGTGGGTTCGACGGCCGCGTCGTCGGCGGGCGCTTCCAGATCCGTCTCGGCCGCCGGGAGGGCGGGATCGGCGGCTTCCATGTCGTCCTGGCCGTACGCCGTGGGCGTGCCCAGGGCCAGCAGGGCGGCGAACAGGAGCGGGAGCCAGGCTCCCGGGCGTGTGGTGAGAAGTGACGTCATCGCAGGTCGGAGCGAGCGGCGGGGAGAGAGGCGGGAAGAGCAGGAGCGGCTTCGGCAGATTGCGTCCGGCGCCGCTCTAGCGGGCTTGATTGTGTAACGGGATCGCACAACAGGCGAGCGGAACACCACGCCTTTCGCCCGGGATTCCCCCAAAATCCCGCCCTCCACCCCGCATTTCGGGGGTCCGAACAGGAATTTCGCACACCCTCCAGGCATCGATGCACAGAAACCATGCACCTCTGACTGCCACGCCTGAGGCAGGGTGCCTGCTGACTGCGCAAACAGAAACGCCGCCGTCCGCCCGAGGGCGAACGACGGCGTTTCCTGGCCGCCGACTGACGGGTCCGTCCTGGACTCCGCCGCCTCGGCCCGAAGGCGTTGGCGGCGGGGTTTCAGCCGGTCGGGATGTAGGGGCCGTGGCTTGTGAGCGTTCCCCTCGGGGAGGGGTCGGCTCTGTAGGAGAGGTATCGGTCGGCCGGCGACGCGAACTTGAGCGTCGCCGGCCGTCGATCTCCGTTTCTCTCCGCCTTGACGTCGTCCTGTCCTCAAAAGGCCCGAGGCGCGAGCGCCGGGCTCCGAAGCCGTACTCCCGGGCAAACCCGGGGGCGGGCTCAGAAGGTCAGGATCGCGTCCACGCCGAAGATGCCGCCTTCCTCGACGTCGCCGCCGAAGAAGTTGTTCAGGGCGCCGTCGCTGCCTTCGAACTGGTAGCGGTACTCCGGCCGAATCACGAGGTTGGCCGTCGGGCGATAGTTCACGCCGCCGGTGAGCTCGTAGATGTCGGCTTCGCCGGTGTTGAACCATTCGGCCCGACCGCCGACCGCCCAGCAGTCGTTGATCGTGTAGAACAGGTACTGGTTGATGCCGTAGAACCGGGTCACGTCGGTCGTGAAGTCGGTTTCGTTCGGCGTGCCGACGAAGTTGTCCGGGAGCGTGGAGGAGTTCTCGACGTCCAGGTAGTCGCTCTGGAACACGTAGTTCCAGCTGTCGTTGATCTGCCAGTCGGCGACGATGCTGTGGCTGTAGCCGTCGCCGATGGCGCCGAGGTCGCCGGCGGTGGTGATGTAGGTCACCGTCAGGTTGTCGGTCAGGGCCACGCTGGCGCCGCCGAGGTAGTTGGAGCCTTCGCCGCCGTTGGGGCGATCGAACTGCTCGAAGCCGGTGTCCCAGCCGAAGGTGTACCCGTTGTACAGGGTGACGTCGTCGGACGCGGCGTAGGTCGTCAGCACGCCGGTGTGCGTGAACGCCTCCGCGTTGTACATCGTGAACGCGTGGCTGTAGAAGAAGTTATCCGGAGCGGTAACGACTTCGTAGCCGAGCAGCGTGTAGAAGTGACCGGCGATCACGCTGAAGTCGCCGTAGGCGGCCTCGGCGTAGAGCTGCGGCAGAGCGAAGCCGTAGGCCCCGTGATCCCAGCCGTTATCGAAGTCGTAGGTCCCCGGGGGGTTCCCGAAGGCCTGCGTATCGTCGGCGTCCAGGCCGTACATGAAGTCGGCACGGTAACCGAAGTCCAGGCCGTTGGAGCCGTCGGCGACGTCTTCGATGAAGACCCAGCTCTGGTGGTTGGCGAACTCGTGCGGCCGGTTGTTGAACTGGCCGGTGGAGCCGTCGTGGTAGCCGAACTGGACCCAGCCGCCGATGACCGGGCCGGCGGCGGCGGCGCCGGCGCCGCAGGCGCCGTCGCAGCCGCCGACGCAACCGGAATCGCAGACGGTGTCGCAGCTGTCGTCGTGCAGGCAGCCGCCCAGGTCGAGGCAGCTCAGATCGAGGCAGTCGGCCAGGGCCCACGGCGCGCCGAGGTTGCAGCAACCGGTGTCGCAGCCGTCGCAGCCGTCGTCGCAGCAGCCGAGGACGGAGCCGCACCCGGTGGCGCATTCCGTCAGGGAGTTGTAGTCCGTGGTGCAGCCGGCCGGGGCGTAGCAGCCCGGGTCGCAGGCGGCCCCGCTGGGGGCGGCGCAGGCCGGATCGCAGCCGGGGGCGGCGCAGACCGGCGCGCAGTCCTGGGCCATCGCGGAGGTGGTGCCGGACAGCAGCAGGCCGAATCCGCCGGCCCACGCCCACCGGCGACCGGCCCGCCAAAGGGCGGTGTCGCTAAGGCGCAACATAAAAGACTCCTGGGAGTTGAAGGGTCGTCCGTGACCGCCGACGGCCTCCGTGACCGTCAGCGTTCCCGAGGTCGCACGAGTGCGGGGCGACGAGCGGGACTGGGGGGCCGGCCGCCCGCACGCCTTGGCGCGGGTTGTGCGGGCGTTCCCCCGCGTTCGGTATCGGCGCCGCGTCGTACGGATTTCAGGCCCGCTCCGCGCAGAAGGGATCGAAAACCCCATTTTTCCGGCTTCTCCGCCACACCCGCACCTTCCGCGCACGAATCAACCGCCCTCCGGTCGCCGCCCGGTTGCCGCACCTGGCCGCACGCCCTCCCCCGTCGTGGCGCCGGGGGATCCCTGAGGACCGCGGGCGGCCCGTCCCGTCAGATTTCCAGCGCGGCGACGAATTTGGCCGGCTCGAAGACCGCCAGATCGTCCAGCCCCTCGCCCAGTCCCACGAACTTCACCGGGATGTCCATCCGGCGGCGGATCGGAATGACCACGCCCCCTTTGGCGCTGCCGTCCAGTTTGCTCAGCAGGATGCCGGTGCAGCCGGCGGCGTCGGAGAATTTCTCCGCCTGACTGAGCCCGTTCTGCCCGGTGGTGGCGTCGATCACCAGCAGGCTCTCGTGCGGCGCCCCCTCGATCTGCTTGCCGACGACCCGGCGGATCTTCGCCAGCTCGTTCATCAGGTTCGTTTGCGTCTGGAGCCGGCCGGCGGTGTCGAGGATCAGCACGTCCGCCCCCAGCTCCTTCGCCCGCACGGCGCCCCGGTGGGCGACGCTGGCGGGGTCGCTGTTCATCTCCCCGGTGACGATCTCGCAGCCGATCCGGCCGGCCCAGGTCGTCAGCTGTTCCACCGCCGCGGCCCGGAAGGTGTCGCCGGCGGCCAGCACGACCGTCTGCCCGGCGTCCGTGAGCAGCTTGGCCAGCTTGGCGATCGAGGTGGTCTTGCCGACCCCGTTCACGCCGGACACCAGCACCACCGTCGGCCCGTCCGAATTGAGGTTGAGCCGGGCCAGCGGGTCCGCGGACTCTGCCTCAACGTCCGCGGCGCCCGCCGGCGGGCCTTCGCCGCCGGTCAGCAGGTCGCGGAGCTTGTCGTTGACGGTCTCCGCGACCGCCTCCGGGTCCACCGTGCGGCCGAGGAACTTCTTCCGCAGCTCCCCGACGATCTCGTCGGCGGCCTCCACGCCCATGTCGCTGCGGACCAGCCGGCCCTCGAACTCCTCCAGCATCTCCTCGTCGAGGATCTGCCCGGCCTTGAACAGGTCCCGCACGTCGGTGTTGAGCACCCGGCGGGTCTTCTGCAGACCAGATTTGAACTTGTCGAACAGGGCCATGGAGGTCGTGGAGATGGACGTGCCGGGGCGAGCGACGCTTGCGGCTTCGCGGGGACCGATCATTCTCCGGCCCCGCGAAACCGCAAGCGGTCAGCCTCGATTCGACAACGCCCGCAGGCGAGCTTTCGCCTCGTCCCAATTCCCGGCGCCGCTCGGGTCGAACCGGTTCACCTCTTCACTGCGCCGCACGACGGCCCGCAGGTCGGCGAGGGAATCGATCCCCGCCGCGGCGCTGCGGGCCTGCATCAGCACGTTGCCCAGCGCCGTCGCCTCGACCGGCCCGGCCAAGACCGGTACGCCGCAGGCGTCGGCGGTGAGCTGGTTCAGCAGGGCATTGCGGCTTCCCCCGCCGACCACGTGCACGACCGTCGGCCGCTCCCCGGTGAGGTCCGCCAGCGTGTCCAGCACCGCGGCGTACCGCAGGGCGAGGCTGTCCAGGCAGCACCGCACCAGCGCCGCGACGTCCCCCGGCTCCGGCTGGCCAGTCTCCCGACAGTAGGCGACGATCTCCGCGGCCATGTCGTCCGGGGCGAGGAACCGGGCGTCGTCCGGGTCGATCAGGCTGACCAGCCCCTCGGCCTCGCCGGCCCGCCGGGTGAGTTCGGCGTAGTCCAGCTCCTCCCCGCCGCGGGCGAAGCTGCGTCGCACCCCCTGGACGAGCCACAGGCCCATCACGTTCTTCAACAGGCGGTTCGTCCCGTCGACGCCGCCCTCGTTGGTCACGTTCGCCGCCAGCGCCGCCTCGCCCAGCACGGGGGCCTGCGTCTCGACGCCCACCAGCGACCAGGTGCCGCTGGAGATGTAGGCCCAGTCCGCGTGCCCGGTGCGGTCGGTGGGAATCGCGGCGACGGCGCTGGCGGTGTCGTGCGTGGCCGGGGCGACGACCTTCACGCTCTCCGGCAGGCCGGTCCGCTGGGCGAGCGACGGGAACAGCGCCCCCAACTCCGTCCCCGGCGACACGACCGGGCCGAACAGGCCGTCCGGCAGGTCCAGCCGGGCGATCAGTTCGCGGTTCCAATCGCGGGCGTTCGGGTCGACGAGCTGCGTGGTGGTTGCGTTGGTGAACTCGACCGCCTCCGACCCGCACAGGCAGCGGTGGAAGTAGTCCGGCATCAGCAGCACGCGCTTCGCCGCCGACAGCAACTCCGGGTGATCCCGCCGCGTCGCCCGGAGTTGATACAGGCTGTTGAACGGCAGGAACTGAATGCCGGTGCCGGCGAACACCTCCTCCCGCGGCACGGCGGCGAAGGCTTCCTCGAACCCGCCGGCGGTGCGGTCGTCCCGGTAGTTCCAGGGCAGGCCGAGCAGTTCGCCGGTCTCGCTCAGCAGGACGTGGTCCACGCCCCAGGTGTCCACGCCCACGCTGACGACCTCGGCGCTGTAGCGGGTGCCGGCCCGGGCGAGGCCCGCCTCGATCTCCCGCCACAGGGCCGTCACGTCCCACCGCAGCGACGGCGCCCCGTCCGGTCCGGGCATGGAAACCGGCCCGTTGGGGAAGCGATGCACCTCTTCCAGCGCGACCGTCGGCCCGTCGGCCCCCTCGGCGGCGGGCACGATCCGACCGGCGATCACGCGACCGCTCTCGGCGCCCAGGTCGACGGCGAGGAAGACGGGGTCGGACATCGGCGGCGCTCCCGGAGGCGGACGGGCGGGGTGAGAAACGGGCGAGGGCGGAATAGGGGTCGGCCCGGTGAGGCCGACGCCGCCCGGTTCTACACTCCTGACTCAAACAAGTCTTTTCCGCCCCGTTCTCCCCGAACCGCACCCCACCGCGATGAGCGACCACGTCTACAAGAAGCTCGAACTCGTCGGCTCCTCCGAGAAAAGCATTGAGGACGCCGTCCGCAACGCCGTCGCCACCGCGGGCGAGAGCGTCCAGCAGATGCGCTGGCTCGAAGTCACGGAGACCCGCGGCCACATCGAGGACGGCGAGCTGAAGCACTGGCAGGTCACGGTGAAGATCGGCTTCACCATCGACCGCAGCCGCTGAGCCCAACCCGTCGGCGGGAATCGCGGGGAGCCGCATGGGGAGATGCCGGGGGCAGCGGGGCCGGCTAAGATGACCCCGCCCGTGCTCCCCCCGCATCCGCCTCGCCCGTGCCCCGAGACCCCGCGGTTCCCCCGACGGACCCCGCCGTCGACCCGGTCACGCCGTACCCGGTCTATCTGAACCGGCGTCGGCTGATCCGCGCCGGAGCCCTGGCGGGCAGCGCCCTGCTGACCGGCGGCGCCTACCGCGTGCTAACCGACGACGGGGCCGGCGCCGGGGCGGAGACCGAGGTCCTGACCGGTCTCTCCCGCCCGCAACGCCCGCCGGCCGACCCCGGCGCCCCCGCCGACGGCGACGCGCCGGACGGCGCCGCCCCGGCGGAGGAGCTCCCCGAGGAACCCGTCGGCCTCACCGAGGCCGAGCGGGCCGAACGCGGCTTCACCGTGGACGAACCGCTTACGGAGCAGGTCGCCGCGCTGAATTACAATAACTTCTACGAGTTCACGACCGATAAAACCGGCGTCGCGGCCCTCGCCTCGGACTTCGAGACCGACGGCTGGACGCTGGAGGTCGGCGGGCTGGTTGAGAAGCCGCAGACCTTTACCCTGCCGCAACTCAAGGCCCTCGCCCCGCTGGAGGAACGCGTCTACCGCATGCGGTGCGTCGAGGCGTGGAGCATGGTCCTGCCCTGGGCCGGCATCCAACTCTCCGCCCTGCTGGACGCCGTGCGGCCGACCTCGGCGGCGAAGTACGTCGCCTTCCAAACGCTTTACGCCCCGGAGCGGATGCCCGGTCAACGCCGGGCCGTGCTGGATTGGCCGTACGTGGAAGGCCTGACGCTGCCGGAGGCCCAGCACCCCCTCACCCTGTTGGCCCTCGGCCTGTACGGCCGGGAACTAGCCCCGCAGAACGGCGCCCCGGTGCGGTTGGTCGTGCCCTGGAAGTACGGGTTCAAGGGCATCAAATCGATCGTCAAAATCGCCCTGACGGACACTCAGCCGCTCTGCACGTGGAACGAGGCGGCGCCCAGCGAATACGGCTTCTACGCCAACGTGAACCCCAACGTGGACCACCCCCGCTGGAGCCAGGCCACGGAGCGCCGCATCGGCGTGCCCGGCCGCCGGCCGACGCTGATGTTCAACGGCTACGAGGAGCAGGTCGCCCACCTGTACGACGGCCTCGACCTGGCGAAGAATTTTTAAGGGAATCGTTTTGAGCGCCGCGTCCCCGTCCCTCGCCCCGGCCCGATCGCGGGCCTCGGCGACCGATCGCCCGTTGTTCGACGCCTCCTTTTGGCGGTGGGCGGCGATCGTCAACGGCGGCGTGCCGCTCGCCCTGCTGGCGTGGGACGCCTGGCGGGGCACGCTCGGCCCGGACCCGGTGGACGCGGCGATCCGCACCACGGGGTTGGCCTCGGTCACGTTTCTCGTGCTGACGCTCGCCGTCACCCCGATCCGCCTGCTGACCGGCTGGACCGACGTCTTAGCGACGCGGCGGGCGCTGGGGCTGTACGCCTTCGCCTACGCCGTCGCCCACCTCGTCGTCTATATCGTCTGGGAGCAGGCGGGCTCGTTACGGCGGGTGGGGGAGGAGATCGCCGCCCGCAGCTATCTGCAGATTGGACTGGCGGCGTTGCTGGCGATGGCCCCGCTGGCGGCGACCTCCTTCGATTCGCTGGTCCGCCGCCTGGGGGCCTGGTGGAAGCGGCTGCACCGCTTGATTTACGTCGCCGCGGCGCTCGCCGTGGTGCACTTCTATATGCAGGTCAAAAGCGACGTGCGGCTGCCGTTGATCTACGGCGCCGTAACCGCCGGGCTCATCGGCTTCCGGGCGGCGAAGCACTACCGCGACCTCCGCATCGCCGCCCGCCGAGCGCCCGCCGCCCCCGCTGCGAAGCCGACCTTCTGGCGCGGTCAATTGAAGGTGGCCCGAATCTTCGAAGAGACGCCGGACGTCAAAACCTATCGTCTGGTGAGCCCCGTCGGCGGGGACCTGCCGTTCGACTACGCCGCGGGGCAGTACCTCGCCGTCTCCCTGCCGATCGAGACGGAGAACGGCCCCGCCACCGTGAAGCGGTCCTACACGCTCTCCTCCGCCCCCACCCGGCGGGGGTACTGCGAGATCACGGTCAAGCGCGACCCGGAGGGCCTCGGCTCCCGGGCCATGCACGACAGCGTCTCGGAGGGCGATCTGCTGACCGTCGCCGGTCCGGCCGGCCGGTTCACCTTCAACGGGAACGGGGAGCCGAGCGGGACGGCGGAGGGGGTCGTGCTGATCGCCGGCGGCGTGGGGCTGACGCCGATCCTTTCGATCCTGCGTTCGCTCACGGACCGTTCCTGGCCAGGGAGCATTTATGTGGTGAACGTGCAGAAGACGCGGGCCGACCTGATCGCCGGGGCGGAGCTGCGGTCGCTGGCGGCCCGATTCCCGAACGTGCACCTGCTCACCGCCCTGACCCGCGAGGACGCCGCGGCGGACGGCTCCCACCTCTCCGGCCGGCTGACGGCGGAGCGGCTGGCAGGCTTCGTGCCGAACCTGAAGGACCTGCCGGTGTACCTCTGCGGCTCGGAGCCGATGATGCAGGCCACCCGCGGCCTGCTGAAATCGCTGGGCGTGCCGGCGGAGCGGATCGCCACCGAGGAGTTCACCGCCGGCCCCCCGCCGCAAGGCCTCAGCGACGCGGAGGCGGAGGTCCCCGCGGTCGTTCCCGCCGCGGCGATCGCCTTCGCCAAGACCGGCCGGTCGGTCACCGTGCCGGGCGAGACGACGGTGCTGGAGGCCGCCGAGCAGGTCGGCGTCCCCATGCCCCACGAGTGCCGCTCCGGCCTGTGCGGGCAATGCAAAGTGCGGCTGACGGACGGCGCCGTGACGATGGAGAGCCGCGAGGCCCTGTCGGCGAAGGAGGAAGCGGCCGGGTACGTCCTCGCCTGCCAGTCCCGAGCGACGACGGACGCCCTCACGGTCGAGGCGTAGAACCGCATAGGCACGATGAGCCCGGAGCGCAAGCTCCGGCCGTGCGACTCGCGCCGGCTGCGCC
>NZ_JBINJD010000074.1:0-23790 GCF_043951915.1 Alienimonas sp. DA493
TGAGTTGGGCCGCGGCGACCGGCGGCGGGTGGTTGGCGAGTTGGGGCGAGGCGTTGATCATCGGCCTGCCGGCGATCGGCACGAACCTGCTGGTGCCGCTCAGTGCGGCGGTCCTGACAAGGTTGGCGGCGAACTTCGGCACCTCGGCGGTGGCGGCGTTCGGCGTCGGCGGCCGGGTCGAGGCGCTGGCGCTGGTCGGGGTGATGGCCGTCGGGTCGGTGAACTCCGTGTTCGTCGGGCAGAACTGGGGCGCCGGCCAGTGCGAGCGGGTCCGCACCGCCGCGACGCTCGTCCTGCGGTTCGCCGTGCTGTACGGACTGGCGGCGTGGGGCGTGCTGTTCCTGATCCGCCGCCCGCTGGCCGCGGCGTTCGTCGACGAGGGCCCCGACGCCGCCGACGCCCTCGTCGAGGCCGCCCAGTACTTCGCCATCGTCCCCGCCGGGTACGCCGGCTTCGGGGCGACGGCGCTGGTCAGCGGGGTCTACAACGCGCTGAAGCGGCCCAGCCGCAGCGTGCTGGTGATTTCCGTCCGCCTGTTCGCGTTGGTCGTGCCGCTGGCGTGGCTCGGGGCGACGTGGCACGGGTGGGTCGGCTTCCTGTGGGGCATCGTCGCCGGCAACCTGACCGCCGGGCTGTTCGCCGCGTGGGTCGTCCGCGGGGCCTTTGCCGCAGCGGACGAACCCGAACCGTCGCCGCAGAGCGGACCGACTCCCGCTCCCGCGGGCGACCCGGAGGCGGCCTGCCTGTAGGCTTCGGCACGCTCACGCCCGATCGCCGATGACCGAACCGCTCTTCCACGTCGTCCTCCACCGGCCCGAGATCCCGCCCAACACCGGGAACGTCGGCCGCACCTGTCTGGCGGTGGGAGCGAAGCTGTGGCTCGTCCGCCCGCTGGGGTTCCGGCTGGACGAAAAGCACCTCCGTCGGGCCGGCATGGACTACTGGCCGCTGCTGGACTGGGAGGCCGTGGACGACTGGGCCGAATACCGCCGCAAACAGCCGGGCGGCACGATCTGGACCTTCACCAAGCACGCCGCCCGCCCAATGTGGGACGCGGAGTTCGCTCCCGGCGACACCCTGTTGTTCGGCAGCGAGTCGTCCGGACTGCCGGAGGAGCTGATGACCCGCGACCCGGCCCGTAACCTGACTCTGCCGATGCGGCCGGAGGTGCGGAGCCTGAACCTCGCCAGCACGGTGACGGCCGCCGTCTACGAAGCCGTGCGGCAGACCGGCGGGCTGCCGCCGGTCGGGAACCCCGTATCATCCCCGCATGACTGACCGCCCCGACGACCCGCTGAGCCCCTCCGCGCTGGAACGCGACGGGTTGACTGACGTGAACCTGACGGAGCCGGACGACGCCCCCGGCCCGCCCAAGCCGGCCGGGCTGCCGGGAAAGTGGATCGTGATGGGCGTCGTCCTCGGTTCGCTGGCGATTACCGCGGGGTTCTTTGCGGTGAAGCTCATCCGGGCGGATCCGCGGCTGCAGAACCGGGCGACGCTCGGCTTCACCGACGGCCTCGGCGCCTTGGAACGGATCGTTCAGCTTCGGCAGAAGATGGACGAACCGGAGATCGCCGCGGACGACGCCGCCGTCGTGGAACTCCAAGAGCGGGAGGCGGCGGAATGGGAGCTGGCCGAACGCTCCTTCGAGGACAGCGTCTCCACCGGCATCGCCCGGCCGGCGGCGGTGGGGTGGCTGGCGGAGTTGAAGCGCCGGAACGGAGAACTGGCCGAGGCGGAACGGCTGTTCGACCAGGTCCTCGGCGACCGCCCGCCCCCGCAGGCGCTCAATGCGGAGGAACTCACGGAGCAGAAGGAGAAATCCGCCGATCCGGCCGACTTCGGCGGCCGAGCCCTTGTTCGGTTCGCGCAGGGCAATGAGGAGCGGGCCGCCGCGGACGCCCGGCGGGCGCTGGAGCTGCTGGACGCCGGCGCCCCCACCCGGGCCGGCGACGTCTGGGCCGCCTTCGCCCCGCCGCGGGAAGAACTGGAGCGCCTCGCCGCGGCCGACGGCGGGTCGTGACGAGCGATCTGCCGCCCGCACCGCCGTCCCCCCGCCGACGGTTCGCGGTCCGGCGGGTGCGTGGGTATTTGGTTCTCGGCCCGTTGCCGCCGAGTGTTCGTTGGCAGGAGCCGGTCGGCCGGGCGGTCCTCGCTCTGATGCTGCCGTTCTGGATCTACTCGCCGGCGCTGGCGATCTGGTTCGTGGCGCTGGACGTCGGAAACGCCAGCGAGGACGTCATCTTCCCAATCCTGTTCGGATTCGCCGGGGTCTCCATTGCCGCCGGGGTGTATCCGCTCGCCACGTGGCCTTGCCGTTGGCCGTACCGGTTCGCGGCGTCGTTCGTCTGGGCGGCCATGCTGGGCGTGGCCGCGTTTCCTTGGACGATGTTGATCGTCAGCTATCTCGAATAGTCCGCCGCCTATCGCCCTGACCGTCACCGGCGCCGCCCACGGCGTCCGGGTGGACACCTTTCTGCACAAGCACTTCCGCAACCACTCCCCGGCCCGGCTGTCCCGCACGGCCACGACCGGCGGCGTGACGCTGGACGACGGCACCCCCGTCGGTCCGCGGCGGCGGGTGACGGAGGGGGACGTGCTGCTGGTTCGCCTCGCCGATCCGCCGGATTGGGACGAGGAGGCGGAGGACGAACCGCTGGACGTCCTCCTCGAAGACCCGTGGCTGCTGGCGGTCCGCAAGCCGCCGGGGGTGATCTGTCACCCCACCGGGGCGACGACGCGCGGCACGATGCTGAACCGCATTCAGGCCCATCTCGACCGGCAGGCCCCGCGGGGGCTGCTGAGCCCCGGCATCGTGCACCGGCTGGACGGGGCGACCAGCGGCGTGCTGTTGACTTGCAAGACAGCCGACGCCCATGCGGGCGTCTGCCTGCAGTTCGAGAACCGCGAGACCGGCAAAGCGTATCTGGCGCTGGTGGAGGGCGACCTCCGCCCGGACGCCGGCCGCTGCGAGCGGCCGATCGGCAAGCGGCGGGACTCAGCCCTGATGACCTGCGGCCCCGACGCCCGCGGCCCCAAACCGGCCCGCACTGATTGGCGGGTCCTGCTGCGGCTCGGCGACGCCACGCTGGTGCGGTGCGATCTGCACACCGGCCGGAACCATCAGATCCGCGTGCACCTGGCGGCGCTGGGCCACCCGGTCCTCGGCGACGCCTTCTACGCCGCGGACGGCGGATTGAAGTGGCCGCCGGGCGAGTGCCCCAACCCGGCCCGCCGGCACGCCCTGCACGCGGCGGAGCTGTCGTTCCGTCACCCGATCACCGGAACGCCGCTGACGGTGCGGTGCCCGCCGACCGATTTCGACGCCCTCCTCGCCGAGCGCCGCGGATCGTCGCCGGCCGGACCGCCTCCCGTGGCCTAGGATGGATTTCTGAACCGGCCGGCCGGCGCGTGCGTTGGCCCGTCGTTCCGTTCTTCCACAGCCCTGATCCCACCCCGATGCCCACCGACCCGTTCGGCCGCCCGGAGCGGCGACGACCGTCCGAGGAGATCGACCTCACCCCGTACGTCAAACCGGCGATCGCGGGGGTGGTCGTCCTCTTTCTCCTGCTGGCGGCGGTGCGGTGCGTGTACACCGTGGAGCCGAACGAGCGGGCCGTGGTGCTGCGGTTCGGGGAGTTCCAGCAGATCGCCGAGCCCGGCCTGCACTTCCGCGTGCCGCTGGCGGACACTGTGGAAACGGTCTCCGTCGAGGTGCACAGCCTGCGGTTGCCGCAGGAGACGCTCGGCGCCGATCGACAAGGCGCTCCCGACGCGGAGTCGTTGATGCTCACCGGCGAGTTATACGCCGCCAACGTGGAGTGGACCGTGCAGTGGCAGGTTCTCGACCCGGAGAAGTACCTGTTCGCCTTCGACCGGGCCGGCGATCCGGAGCAGTTCAGTCGGATCATCGCCACCGCCTCCCGCAGCGTGATGAACCGGCTGGTGGGCGACTACAGCATCGACGAGGTCCTCACCTCCAAGCGCGGCGAGATCGCCGCCGAGGCCCGCCGGGCGACGCAGGCGATGTTGGATCAATACGACTGCGGGGTGACGATCAAGGCGCTGCAACTGCAGCGGGTCACGGCCCCGGCGGAGGTGAAGCAGGCGTTTGACGACGTGGTCGCCGCCGACCAGGACCAGGAACGGCTCCAGAGCGAGGCGGAGAAGGAACGCGAACGCCTGCTGAACGAAAGCAAGGCGGAGGCCGACCGCCTCGTGCAGGAGGCCCAGGGCTACGCGGACCGCCAGCGGGCCGAGGTGGACGGCGAGATCGCCGCCCTGCGAGCCAAATACGAGGCCTACCGGGCCGCCCCGGACGTGACCCGCCAGCGGCTCTACCTCGAAGCGATGCAGGAGGTGCTCGCGGGCGTCTCCGGCAAAACGATTCTCGACGCGGACCTGCAGGGCCCGCTCCCGTTGCTCCAACTCGACCCGGAGGCCTCCCGATGAGCCGTCGCTCCCCCCTCCTCGGCCCGGCGGCGTTGGCCGGGTTTCTGGTCGTGCTGGCGCTGGCCGCCGTCACGCTCTCCTCGTCGCTGTACGCGGTGGACGAGCGGGAGGTCGCCGTGGTGGTCGAGTTCGGCGAGCCGATCGTCGGCCGCACCGAGCCCGGGCTGTACTGGAAAACGCCGTTCATCCAGGAAGTCCGCCGGCTGCCCTCCACCCTGCAGTTCTACCGCACCGGCCCCGGCGACAAGCTGGAGGACCTGCCCACCGCGGACGGACTGAAGATTGACGTCTCCGCCTTCGCCGTCTGGAAGATCACGGACCCGCTGGGGTTCGTCGGCAACCTGCGGACCGTCGAGGCCGCCGAGGAACGCATCGTCCGGGCCCGGGTCAAAAGCGAGATCCGCGACGTCGTCACCGGCGTCGACCTGGCGGAGGTCGTCCGCAGCACGAACCGGGAGCTGACCTACAACTTCGGCGTGCAGGCCCCCGCCGACGCGGCCGATGACGACGCCGGCCCGACCGAGGAAGGCGCCGCCCTGGGCGAGGTGACGGACATCTCGCTGGGGCGGGAGAAGATCATCGCCACGATCCGCCAGCGCCTGCGTGAGAATCTGGCGAAGGAGGAGGGCGAGGATCTGGGTGTGGAGATCGTCGATGTCGGGATCAGCAACATCGAGTTCGTCCCCGCCGTGCGGGAGGCCTCCTTCGCCCGATTCCGCACCGAACTGGAAAGCTACGCGATCTCCTTCCGCACCGCCGGCGAGCGCCGCAAGCAGGAGATCCTCAACGCGACGAACCGCGAGGTGGAACGGATCGAGGGCGAGGGCGAACGGGAGAGCAAAGAGATCCGCGGCGAGATCGACGCCCGCAACATCCGCGAGTTCGCCGCCGCGATCGCGGAGACCGGCGACTTCTACTCCTTCCAGAAGAAGCTGGAGCTCTACCGCACCGCCCTGCAGGGCGATACGCGGCTGGTGCTCACCACCGACAGCGACCTGCTCCGTCTGCTGAAGGAGCTCGAACCCGCCGGTCCGGCGCCCGACAGCGGCGCCGCGGTCGCGGACAGCCCGTAGGGTCCGCTCAGCGGACCGTCTTCAGGTCGCGCCGAGCCAATGCGAGCGGTCCGCGGAGCGGACCCTACGCCGCCAGTTCGGCCAGCTTCGCCCCCGCCTCGCCCCGCACGAACGGGCCGACGGCGGGGTCGTCGCTGGCGAACAGTTCCTCGACGCTCCCGTCGAACAGCACCTGCGACTCGAGCGGCCCCAGGTTCGGCGCCGGCCGCAGCATGACGACACGGTCCGCCACCCGGCGGACCGTGTGCATGTCGTGGGTGACGACGATCGAGGTGACCGGCGGGCGGTCCGGCCGCGGGTCTCCGTCCCGGGAGGCGGCGACGCGGAGGATCAGTTCGTTGATCACGTCGCTCATCACCGGGTCGAGCCCGGTGGTCGGTTCGTCGTAGAGCATCACGTCCGGGTCCAGCGCCAGCGCCCGGGCGAGGCCCACCCGCTTTCGCTGTCCGCCGGAGAGCCCGGCCGGTTTGCGGTGCGTGACGTGCTCCGGCAGGCCGACCTCCCGGATGCGGGCGGCGACCAGTTCCTCCAGCCTCGGCCCCTCGGCGGCGTGCAACTGACGGGGGCCGAAGGCGACGTTCTCGAAGACGGTCATGCTGTCGAACAGCGCCGCCCCCTGGAACAGGTAGCCGAACTTCATCCGCCGCCGGCGGAACTCCTCCGGCGGAAGGGCGTGCACCGGGTCGCCGTCCCACAGCACCCCGCCGCTGGTGGGCGGCAGCAGGGCCGCGGCGAGCTTCATCGACACGCTTTTCCCGCACCCGCTCTCGCCGATCAGGCAGAGCGTCTCGCCCACGGCGACCGACAGGTTCAGCCGGTGGACGATCGTGTTCGAGCCGAACCGCTTGCAGGCGGTGCGGAGTTCCAGCTTGGGGGCCGTCATCCTGATTCTCCCCTCACATCAGCGTCATGGGGGCCGGCCACAGGATCCAGTACAGCCGGCCGAGCACCACGCCCAGCAGGAAGTCCAGACAGAGGATCGCCATGAAGGAGAGCACGAAGCTCTCCGTCGCCGCCGTCCCCACGCCCTCGGCCCCGGCCCCGCAGTGGAAGCCGCGGTGGCAGGCGATCACGCCGATCGACGCCCCGAAGGCGAGGCTCTTCAGCAAGCCGCTGGCGAAGTCGTACGCGGTGATGAAGTTCAGCGTGTGGTGCCAGTAGTGGAAGTCGGAGATGCCCAGCAGCTTCACGCTGAACAGCCACCCGCCGAACATCCCGCAGGCGTCCGCCAGCACGGTCAGCAGCGGAATGAGCAACACGCAGGCGGCGACCCGCGGCACGACGAGGTGCCCGATCGGATCGGCTCCGAGGGCCTTCACGGCGTCGATCTGTTCGGTGACCCGCATCGTGCCGAGTTCCGCCGCCGTCCGGCTGCCGACCCGGCCGGCGAGCATCACCGCGGCCAGCACCGGGCCGAGTTCCTTCACCAGCGAGACGTTCACCACCGCCCCGAGCCGGTTTTCGAGGTGCATCATGTGGAGCTGGTCGTAGCTCTGCACGGCCAGCACCATGCCGATGAACCCGCCGGTGATCAGCACCACGGGGATGCTGCGCACGCCGATCTCGTACAGGCAGGGCAGCAGGACGCGCCTTGAGGGCCGGGCCCGCAGCACGGACCGCAACGCGGCGAGGGCGAACAGGGTGAGGTCGCCGACCTCGCTGACGCCGCTCAAGAGCGTGGCCCCGAGGGCCCGCACCGGCTCCGTGAAGCGGCCCGGGGGCGCGGCGGGTTCGGCGGGCGGGGCGGCGGCGGGCGTTCCGACGGACACGGCCGGGGTCTAGCAGATCCCGCCGGGGCGGCGAACCCGCGTCCATTGCCGCCCGCTCCGATCGGCGGTTACCGTTGCACCGCCCCCCGTTCCCGAGGCGAATCCCCCATGCCGCTCGCCGCGTTGCTCGCCGCCGCCCTGTTCGCCCCCCAGGAATCGGAGTCCGCAGACGCCGCCGCCGTCCCGCCGCTCACCGACGCCGATCGGGCCGCGATCGCCGCCGTGGAGGCCCTCGGCGGTCAGGTCGTCCAACTCGCCCAGAACGACGCCCGGCTGGACGTTTCCTTTCACCTGGGCGACGTGAAATTGACGGCGAAGCACCTCGACGCCCTCGTGCCGCTGGCCGACCGGCTGCGGGAACTGAACCTCCGCGGCACCCCGTTCGACGACGACCTGAGCCACAAACTCACCCTGCTGCCGAACCTCCGCAAGCTGCATCTGGAGAACACGCGGATCACCGACGCGGCCCTCGTCCCCGTCGGCACGCTGGAGAAGCTGGAGTACCTCAACCTGTACGGCACCGATGTGTCGGACGCCGGTCTGAAGAATCTGCGGGGGCTCGTGGCGCTGCGGACGCTGTACGTGTGGGACACGCGGGTCACCCCCGACGGGGCGCTGGCCCTGCTGGAGGACCTGCCGGAGGCGGAGATCGTCGGCGTCGACCTCTCCCCCGAGCCGCGCGAGCCGCTCGTCGCGCCGAAACCGACGGCCGACACCCCAACCGAGGAGAAGGAGGAATGATCCGTTACCTGCTCGCTCTTTCGCTCACGCCATTCGCCTGCGGTTTCGCGGGGGCCGACGAACCGGACGAGCGGCCGAACGTGGTGCTGATCCTCACGGACGATCAGGGCTACGGCGACCTCTCCTGCCACGGGAACACGGTCCTCAAGACACCGAACCTGGACCGGCTGCACGCCGAGTCGGTCCGGCTGACGGATTACCACGTCGACCCGACCTGCTCCCCCACCCGGGCGGCCCTTTACACCGGCCGCTACAGCACGAAAACCGGGGTCTGGCACACGATTCAGGGCCGTTCGCTCATGGCGCCGGAGGAGGTGACGATCGCCGAACGCCTCCGCGACGCCGGCTATCGGACGGGGATCGTCGGCAAGTGGCACCTCGGCGACAACGCCCCGCTGCGGGCCCGTGATCAGGGCTTCGACTTCGCCTACACCCACGGCGGCGGCGGCGTCGGGCAGGCCCCGGACTACTGGGGCAACGACTATTTCGGCGACACCTACTTCTGGTTCTCCCGCTCCGAAAAGAACCCGGACGGCACGGAGAAACTGCAGTCGACCGACGAATACTGCACTGACGAATGGTTCGACGCCGCGGAGGAGTTCGTCGCCCGCAACGCCCCGGCGAAGACCGGGCGCCCCTTCTTCCTCACGGTGGCGACGAACGCCCCCCACGGCCCCTACCGCGTGCCGGAGAAGTGGTCGCAGCCCTACCGCGACGCGGGGGTGAAAGGCGACCGGGCGAACTTCTACGGCATGATCGCCAACATCGACGCCCGCCTCGGCGCCTTTCGCGACCGGCTGGAGGAACTGGGGCTGGCGGAGAACACGATCTTCGTCTTCACCACCGACAACGGCACCGCCGCCGGGCACAAGGACGGCGGCTTCAACGCCGGCATGCGGGGGAACAAGGGCAGCGAATACGACGGCGGCCACCGCGTGCCCTTCTTTCTGCACTGGCCCGCCGGCGGCTTCGCAGAGGGACGCGACGTCGACCGCCTGACCGCCCACATCGACGTGATGCCGACCCTGCTGAGCCTCTGCAACGTACCGCCCTCCGAGGACGCGGCTTTCGACGGCCGCAATCTCACGCCGCTGCTGCGGGGCGAGGACAGCGAGTGGCCGGACCGCACGCTGGCGGTGCATTCGCAACGCATCGAGGTGCCGGAGAAGTGGCGGAAGTCCGCCGTGATGACGGACCGCTGGCGCCTGGTGAACCGGGAGGAACTGTACGACGTCGAGGCCGACCCCGGGCAGAAGACGGACGTCGCGGCCGATCACCCGCAGGTCGTCGCGGAACTCCAACGAGCCTACGAACAGTGGTGGGCGGAGCTTGAACCGGCCTTCGACGACCCGTTCGACGAGGATCTGGTGCGGATCGACCTCGGCCCCGGCCCGGTGGAGCTGTGCGCCCACGACTGGCACCAGCCCGAGAACCGCCCGGTGCCCTGGAGTCAGGCGGCGATCCGCAACGACCCGGTCTCGACCGGCTGGTGGGCGGTGCAGGCCCCCCGGGCGGGCCGCTACCGGATCACCCTCCGCGATCGCCCCGCCGCCGCGGAGGAGGACGGCGACTGGCAGGGCAGCTGCGCCGTCTCGTTCGAGAGCCGCAACTCCCAGACCCGCGGCGCCCGCACCGGGTCGTTCGACGCCCCGCCGGTGATGATCATGTCGCTCCCCGAGGGCCCGGCGAAGCTGACCGCGACGCTCACCGAGAACGACGTCACCCGCGGCGCCTACTACGTGACGGTCGAGGAGATCGAACCGCTGCTCACCCCGGACCTCTCGGACGTGCTGCCGGACGACTGAACCGCGGCGCCGCAGTCCGGCCGGCTCACTGGGCGAAGGAGCGGCTGCCGTTCGGGCTGCCGGTGATCGGGACGTCGGCCGGCAGCGGCCGGGCAGCGACGAACAGCCCGGCCGCCCGGGCCTCCTCCCGCAGCGCGTGATAGGCGGCGAACGCCTCCGGCGCGACCCAGAACGTCGCCGTCGCCCCCGGACCGGCGGTCGCCAGCAGGAAGCGAAAGTCGGAGCCCTCGGCGAGCGCGGCGTCGACCGGGACGGAGGGGTCTTCCCCGTCGTTCGCCAGCGTCCAGCCGGACAGCCGGAACCGCACGACGCCGGGGGAGGAGGTCCGCACCCGGGTGAGCACGTCGTCCCCTTCCCGCTCGATGCGGTAGTTCATCACGTAGCCGGCCATCGGCCCCACGGCGCCGTCGTACCCGCCTTGAGCCACGATCTGGTCGCGGTGTCGCTGCACGTCCCGTTCGAGCCGGTCGGTCAGGGCGTCGATCGGCACCGGCCGGACCAGCCCGCCCTTCGGGTCGTGGGGGTCGCCGACGAGCCGGAAGTGCAGCTCGTCCCCCACGACCCGCCGCCCCACCGGCAGAGCGGAGTGTTCGAACCGCTCCGGCGGTTTGTCGCCCGCCGCCGCGGCCTTGGCGGCCCAGAGGTCGCGGTCCAACCGGGCGGCGTCCGCGGCCCGGGCGGCGGCGGCGGCGTCCGCCTGCAACTGGGTCATCTCCGTCCGCCGGCGTCGCAACTCCGCCGCCGCGGCCGCCGCCCGCTGCCGTTCCCGCTCCGCCGTCGCCTCCGCGATTCGGTTCGCCGCCGCGGTCTCCTCCACCCGCCGACGGAGCGACGCCAGCGTCGCCTCCGCGGCGGCGACGTCCCGCTCCAACGACGCCGGCACCACCGGCGGCGGCGTCGGTTCGAACACAACGTTCGGCTTCGGGGCGATCAGCGGAACACGGGCGACCTTCTCAGGTCCCGGCGCCGCCGGCGTCGGCTCCGGAGCGAGGACCTGTTCCGCGGCGAGCGCCGGCGGTTCCGGCTCCGCCGCCGGGGGCGTCTCCGTCGAGCCGACGGCCGCCTGCAGGGCGGTCATCACGACCAGCACCACGAGAATGCCCACCAAATTGGCGAGCACGTCGAGGAAGCTGTCGCTCCCGGCGTCGGACTGTTCGTGCCGGCGGCGGCTCATCGGGCTTCCCCTTCCAGCTTCACGGTCGCCCCGGCCCACTCCGCGGCTTCGATCAAACGGGAGACTTGCCGCCGGCCGTCGGGCCGGACGCTCAGACGCAATTCGGGGCTCCACCGGAACCCGGTCGGCGGGTCGCCGCGGTCGGCGAGGCGGCGGTCGAACTCGGTTTGCAGCGCGGCGATCAGCCGTTCGTTGTCGGCCGGCAGCGGCACCCAGCGGTCGTTGATCCACAGGTGGGACGCCGCCAGCGTCGCGGGCGTCCGCACGGCGTAGCGAATCCGGGTGTCGCGGGCCGCTGCGTCGTCACGCTTCCCGCCGACGGAGGACCGCCGAGTCGCCCCACCGCCCGCCCTGTCCCCCTCGCGGCCGCCGCTCGCCGCCCCGCTCCCGCCGGCCGCTCCGCCGCCCGAAGCTCCGCCGGCAGTTCCGCCGGATTCGGTGCCGGACGGGCCGCCGGACGCGGAGCGATCGGCCGTTCCTCGCCCCCCGGCTGCGGCGCCGGACTGAGGCGTTCTCTCGCCGGCAGGAAGATTTTCAACCGGGGTGCCCGGACGATCGGTGACGGCGCCGTCTCCGGCGACGGTCTGGGACGCGTTCCCGTCCGGCGCCCCGGCGGCGGGGCCGGCGCCGGTTGTGGCGGGCCTCTCCATACCGGAGTTGGCGGGCCCGCCCGCGGCTCCGGCCGAGGCGGCGGCCGAGGCGGCGCCGGCTCTGTCCGCCGGTCCGCCGGCGAACGGGGAGAACCGACCGCCGGCCGGGGCGGGATGCGACGCGGCGAGTGCGGGCGTCGGTCCGTTCACCATCAGGCGGTCCGCCGGCGAGCCGGCGGGAAAGTTCTTCGACAGATCAGGCCGCCCGGACGCCGCGGCTCCGCCGCCCCCGGCGACGCCTCGTCCCGCGCCGCTCCGTCCCGTCCCGCCGGGGACGAAGGGACCGGCCGCGCCGCCGTCGGCGGGAGCGTTCGCTCCAAAACCCCCGCCGCCGTTCCCTGAACCAGCGGCGCCCGGGAGGCCGGCGCCGGCGAGCGCGGGGCCCTCGGTCGTCGACGGAGCCGGGAGCCGTTGCAGCGCCTCCTGCACCGCCGCGGAGACGGTCGCGGCCGTCTCCGCGGTCGTCTCGCCCCAGGCAATCTCGGCCTCTTCGTCCAGCAATTCATAGCCGAACCGCACCCCGGCGTCGGAGAGGGCCCCGGCGACCCGATAGAACGCCGGCAGGCCGTCCGGACGGACGATCAGCAGCACGTAGCTCTCCCCCGTGGCCGCCGACGCGGCCTGCACGCCGGCCGCCACGGGCGCCGTGCCGGTCGGCGTCGGCCCCGCCGCGGCCACCGGCACCGTCACGCCGTAGGGACGCAACCGCACCCCGTCCGCCACGCATTCCAGCAGGATCGGCCGGTCGGCCGTCACGCCCTCCGGGGTGCGGACGACCGGCAGCAGGGCGCGGGGGGAATCGTCCTCCGCCGCCGCCGCGACGGCGGATTGGAACTCGGCCACCTGCGCGGTCGCGCGGGCCGCCGCCGCCTCGCCGCTCTCCCGGGCTTCTTCCAGCGACGCCAGCCGAGCGCCGGCAGCTTCGAGGGCCGCGGTCGCCTCCGCCGCGGCGAACCGGGCCGCTTCGATCTTCGCCTCCGCCTCCCGACGCCGCAGCGTCGCCGCGTCGAGCCGGGCGGTCGCCTCCGCGGCGGCGGTCCGGGCGGCCGACAGTCGACGCCGCAGCGGTTCGGCCGGGTCCGGCCCCTCGTAGGGCAGCCGCACGACCCGCGGCGGCCCCTGCGGGACCGCCGGCCCCGCCGGCTCCGGCAGGGCGGGTTCCGGCGGTTCAAGCGGTTCCGGGTCTGGTTCCGGCGGCGGCGCGACGACCGCGACGACCGCGACGGCCAGCGGGGCGGGCGGCGACGGGGCGGCCGCGGCCTGGTCGGGGGGCGTCTCGCGGACGTGCTGGGAGAGCGCGATCAACAGCACGATCAGCGTCCCGCTGGCGCACAGGAGCACCGTCAGGAACGGGAACAGGCTGACGTTCGGACCGCTGGCGCGTCGCACGGGTCAGGATTCTCGCCGTCGCCCTCAGGCGGCGCGCCTCTGCGGGGGCGCGACGATCTCGGTCGTCGGTTGCGGGGCGGTCTGAGCCGGCACGCCGCCGAGGCGCATCGTCAGCAGGTGCGCGGCGGCGGTCAGCGAGTGCACCGCCTCCTCGAAGCGCCCCGCTTCGTTCACCGACGCCAGACCGGCGTCGATGCGGCCTGCGATCATGCTCTGGGCCTCGGTCCGCTCCGCGATCAGGGCGAGCGAATCCGCCAGTTCCCGGAGGCGATCGGAGCGATCGACCTCCGCGGCCGCGGCCTCCTCGAAGCCGTCGCTCCAGCGGGAGACGGCCCCGGTCATTGCGTCGGTCGCGGCCCGCACGGCGGAGAGGAACTCTTCCCCGGCGGCCTGCTGACGGCGCTCGGCGGCCTCCGCGGCAGCGGCAGTCTCAGCCCGGATGCCCGCGGCGAACGCGGCCCGGCTCTCCGCCAGCGTTTCCGCCCAGGCCGACCGCATCTCCTCCAAACTGCCCCGCCACGCGGCGGCGTGGACCTCGGCGAGGTCCCCGGCCCGGCGCCGCATCAGCTCGGCCACGTCCGCGGCGGCGGCCCGCACCGGGTCCTCCTCCGTCGCCGGGCAGAGCGGCAGCAGCGTGCGGAAGGCCGCGTCGCGCAGGCGCTCCAGATTCGCCAGTTCGGCCCCCTGCACCGCGTGGGTGCCGAACACCAACACCAGCGACAGGGCCAGAGCCAACGCCGTCGTGTCGAAGGCCACCGCCAGTCCGCCGGTCACCTCGCCCAGCGATTCGCCCAGTCCGTCCGGATCGATGCCGGCGATCGCCAGCGTGATGCCGACGACGGTGCCGAGGAAGCCGAGGATCGGCACCGCCCAGGTGATCGTGCGGACCAGCCCGTAACTGTCGTGCAGGCGGTCGGCGGCGGTTTCGTGCAGGGCGCCGAGCCGGGCCTCCGCCCGGTCGGCGGGGGGCGGATCGGTCAGCAGGCCGCGGACGCGGGCCGGGGCGGCGAGGCGGGAGTCGCCCGCCCAGGTCAGGGCGTCGGCGGCCGTGGGAAAACGACAGGCGGAGAGCGCGGCGACGGCCCGCCGTTCGGCCCGATGCCCGACGGCCCGCATCAGCACGGCCGCGGCCCCGGCGAAGAACAGCCCCACGGTCGCCACCGCCAGCGGGTGGCCGAGGGCGTAGCGGGAGACCAGCGGGTGCGCCAGCGGCCCGCCGTCGCCGCAGGCGACGAGGAACAGCGCCGTCAGCGCCGCCGCGAGGGTCGCGGGGGAGGTGAGCAGTTTCAGCACGCGGACGCCTCGATCCCGGGGGCGATCGCCGCACCGGGGGCTCCGGGCGGCGGCGCGGGTCCTAGCAGCCGACGCCCCGCCCGGTCCATGCCGCCTCGGCCGGCCGCGGGGCCGCGCGCGAAGCGGTCAGGCCCGGAGGGCGGTCAACGGCGTGCCCTCCGCCCGCTTCAGCGGGCGGCCGATCGGCGTCATCTCCTCCTCCTCCGGATCAATCCCGAGGCTGTCGAACACGGTCGCGAAGAGATCCTGCACGCTCACCGGATCGGTCGGCGGCTTCTCGCCGGCCGGGTCGGTCGCGCCGATCACCCGCCCGGAGGCCAGCCCCCCGCCGCCGACGAGGCAGGAAAACCCTTTCGGCCAGTGGTCGCGGCCGTCGAGCGGGTTGATGCGGGGGGTGCGGCCGAACTCGGTCATGACCAGCACGACCGTGCTCTGCAACAGGTCCCGAGCGGTCAGGTCGTCCAGCAGCGCCGACAGGGCGGGGTCGAGCGTCGCCGTCTGCGTCGCCATCCCGCCGAAGTTGTCGGCGTGGGTGTCGAAGCCGTTCAGCGTCACCTCCACCGCCCGCACGCCCGTCTCAATCAACCGGCGGGCGACGAGGCAGCCGCGGCCGAACCGGGTGTCGCCGTAGGCGGCACGCAGGGCCTCGGGCTCCTCGGCGATCTCGAAGGCGTCCGCCTGCGGCGAATCCATCATCGCGACCGCCTCGGCCGTCGCTTCGTCATGCCGCATGCGGGACAACTGCCCCGGCCGGCCGGCCGCGAAGGAGCGGGACAGCACGTCGAGCCCCGCCAAGCGACGCTCCCGCCGCGCGGGGGCCGCGACGTCCGTCAGGTTCGCCGGCGGGCCGCCGGGGTTGTGCACCTGGAAGGCGTCGAACCGCGGGCCGAGATACCCGCCCCGCGGCGGCCACTGGGCCGGGGCGAGGGCCACGTGGGCCGGGATCGCCAAGCCCTCCGGCGGGCTGGCGTAGGCCGCGACCGCCCCCGCGGAGGGGTGCCGCACCGTGGGATCCGGCCGATAGCCCGTCTTGAGGAAGTAGGTGGCCCGCTCGTGATCGCCCTCGGCGCTGGTGAGCGACCGGACGAGGTTCAGCCGGTCCGCCCGCTCGGCCGTGCGGGGCAGCAGGTCCGCGAACTGCACGCCGGGCAATGCGGTCCGCACCGCCTTCGTCGGCCCGCCGATCGCCGTCCCGGGGTGGGGGTCGAAGGTCTCCAACTGGCTCATGCCGCCCTGCATCCAAAGGACGAGCAGGCTCTTCGCCCGCTCCGCCCCCCGCCGCTCCGCGGCCCGGCCGGTCAGCGGCGGCAGGGCGAACGACAGCCCCAGCGAGGCGGCCGCCGCCAACGCCGAGCGGCGCCCCGGCAGAAAGCCCCGCGGCCCCCACGGCGATCGGGCGATCAGTGGTTCCATGAGAATTCCGGCGCGTTGAACAGGGTCCAGTACACGTCTTCCATTGGGTAGTTCGCCTCGTCCCCGTTCGGTTCGTAGTACCGGGCGAGCGCGGCGGCCTCCTCGTCCGTCGGGCGACGGGAGAGCACGCAGAGGAACGCCGCCTCGATCTGCCGGGGCGGCGGACCGGCGAACCAGGTCAGGCGAGCGGGCGCCCCGAACGGCTGCTTTTGGGCGATCTCCCGCGGCAACCGACCGTTCATCCGCAGCAACGCCTGCGGCACGGTGCCGGGTTCGCGGATCAACTCGTCCTCCCCGGGGTCGCCGTAATCGCGAACGAAGTCGACGGTGCGGAAGAATCGGATCGCCCGCACGAACAGCGGGCTGTCGGCGTCGAGAGTCCGCACGCTGCCGGCCTGCGTCATCGCCCCGATCATCTGCTCCGGCCGCAACCGGGTCAGCGGGAACACGGCCCCGGCTCGGGTGAGTCGCTCGTATTCCTGCTCCCCCGCCCCCGGCACGGCGGAGGAGAGCCGGAACGCCCGCGACGCCGCGATCGTGCGGATGAGCCCCTTCAGCCGGTACTGCCCTGGGCCGACGAAGGAGGCGGCGAGCCGGTCCAGCAGATCGCCGGGCTCCCCGGGTTCGAGCGGCTCCGGGTCCGGCAGGTCGTCCACCGGCTCCTTCCAGGCCCGGCCGAACAGCAGGCCCCAAACCCGGTTCGCCGTCGCCCGGCCGAACCGACGGTTCTCCGGGTGCGTGACCCACGCCGCGAGGGCGGCCCGGCGGGCGGTCGAGTCCGCCTCGAACGTCTCCGGCAGTCGCTCCGGGGCGAAGGGCACGGCGGGGGCGACGACGCGGTCCTCCAACGTTTCGCGATCCTGCACGGCGAACTCCTTCGGTTCGCCGTTCTCCCGCGTCCGCTCCCGCACGCCGGTCAGGCCGTAGGCGGTGCGGCCGTAGAAGGCGGCCAGCCCCTCGAAATCCCCCTGGGACCACTCGGCGAAGGGGTGATCGTGACACTGAGCGCAGTCGATCCGCTGTCCCAGAAAGGCCCGCACGGTGCGGCCGGCGAGGGCCTCGCGGTCCAGCAGATCGTTCTCGATCTCCGCGGTGACGAAGTTCACCTCCGGCTTGGCGGTCCACATCCCCTCCCCGGCGATCATCCGGCGGACGGTCTCGTCCCAAGGGGCGTCCCGGTGCAGGCGGTCCGCCAGCCACGCCTTGAAGCGGTCGCGGCGGAACAGGATGAGGTTTCCCTCGTGCACGCCCACCAGCGCCCGGGCGAGCCGTTCGGCCCAGTAGTCGGCGAAGCGACGGTCGGCGAGCAGCCGGTCGGTCCAGCGGACCAGCCGGTCCGGGCCGGCGTCCGCCTCGAAGGCCCGGATCTCCTCCAACGACGGAATCGTGCCGTGCAACGCCAGCGAAAGCCGTCGCAGCACGAGCAGATCATCGGCGGGCGGGGCCGGTTCGACCTGCTCCTCCGCCCACCGTTCGGCGAAGAAGTCGTCGACCGCCGCGGCGTCCGGCAGGTCTTGGAGCGGCGGCGGACCCGGGGGGACGTCCCGCTCCGCGGCGGCGAAGGCGGCCGCACAGACCGCCCCCGCGGCGAGCAGGGCGAGCCAGCGGCGGGAGGGGCGGGCGAACGGCACGCGGGCGGGCGGCAGGGAAACGGCAATCGTTCAAAGTTACCCGGACGCGGTCGTCCAGGTTTCCAAGGATTCGTCGCAACGCCGACGATCTTCGAGGGGTATCGTCCGGCGTCCCGCTTTCGCCCCACGCCGGCTCTGCATGTCCGTCGCCCTCGCTCCGCCGACCGCCGCGGCGCTGACGGAATCGGCCGAGACGCCCCATCGTCCGGGGCGCCTCCGCCGCATGTGGGGCTGGGTGACGGTCGCGGTCCGGGCGACGGTCGGCACGCTGAGCTTCGGCGCCTTGCTGGCCGCCGTCGCGGCGGTCCCCGGCGGGCCGCTGCTGGCGCTGGGGTGGATGCTGGAGGCGGAGGGCCGAGCCGCCAACGGCGTGCGACGGTCCTCCGAAGGAAGCGAACGGGCGACGGCCCGCCCGCCGCTCGGCCGGCTGCTGCGGGCGGCGGCCCTGATCGCGGGGGTGGCGGCCGCGATCTGGCTCGCCCTCCAACCGGTACGGTTTCTGGCCGGTCTGGCCTCGGACGCGGCGGTCATCGCCCCCGGCTCGGCCGCGGCCCGCGGCTGGCGGGCGGCGACCTACGCCCTGGCGGCGGCGCTCGCCGCGCACCTGACCCTGTGGCTGCTCGCGGGGGGGCGCACCGGTTGGTTCCGGCCGCTCCGCAATTTGCTGCGGGTTCTGCGGGGTCCCGGGGCGGCGCTGGACCGACTCGGAGCCCGATGCGGCTGGCTCTGGACTGAACTGGCGCCGGCGGGGGCGGTCGTGTTGGGGGCGAAAGGGTTTCTCGTGGCGGCGGCGTGGGCGCTGGCGCCCTCCGTGCTGCTGGCAATCCAGGGGGACGGGGCCGGGCGGGCGCTGGCCCGCACGCTGGGGGCGCTCTGGCTGGCGGGCGTGCTCCCGCTGATCCCCGCGGCCCAAGCGAACCTTGCCGCGGCCCGGCGGGACGGCTTCTGGCGGAGCCTGCGGGCCGGGTTGAGCCCGCGGGGGGCGTGGCGGACGTGGCGCACCCGGCCCGCGCGGTGGGTCGGCGTGCTGCTCGCGGTGATCGTCGGTTCGCTGCCGCTCTACTCGCTGGCGGTGGTCGAGGCGCCCGCGGACGCCCGCTGGCTGCTGACGCCGGCCTGCATCGCGGGCGTGCTGCCGAGCCGCCTGCTGGCCGGCTGGACCCGACGGAACGCGGACGCCGTCGCCGCCCCGCCCGGCCGGTGGTGGGCGGCGTTCTGGCTGCCGCTCGGCTGGGCGATTTCGCTGGCGTACGCGGGCCTGCTGTTCCTCACGCCGCTCCTCAGCGCCGCGGGGCCCGTCGCGGCCCTGCGGCAACCGGGGCTGTTCACCCCGGTGCCGTTTTGAGCGGGGCAGCGCCGCTCAACGCCGATTGAGGCGCCGCAGTTGCCCCACGAGGTCGCCGTAGCCCAGCGGTGCCGGGGGGAGGCGGACCGGGTCGGCCGTCGCCCGCAGCTGGCGGCTGACCTCCTCCTCCAACCCGTCGAGCCACTCCGGCGGCTCGGGGCCGCTGGGGCGACTGCGTTCCCGCAGACGGTCGACTTCGCCCCGCAGCTCCGCGAACCAGGCCCGGGCCGGCCGGCCGTGGCCGCCTTTCAAACTCGGTTTGACGAGGGCGTACAGCCGCTCTCGGATCAGCGGGCCGACGAGCCGTTCCTCCAATTTGTCCCGCACCCCGGGCAGGCGGACGCCGTAGTGCTCCTCCCGATCGGCCAGCCGGACGAGGTGCATCTCCGCCCGCTGCCGCGTGTCGCGGCGCATCATGCGGAGCCAGCGGTCGGCCAGTTCCAGTTCGCCGCTCCGGGCCAGCGCCCGGAAGATGACCGCCCGCGGCACGCGGTGCCATTCGTCCCGGTCGTAATCGACCTCCACCCGCAGGAAATCCAGCAGGCAGTAGAAGCGTTCGCCGTAGTCGCTGCGGGTCGTGAGGGAGTTGTATTCGATCCAGCGATCGACCTTCTCCACGACGATCTGCAGGATCAGGGTGAGCAGCTTCTCCGCCTGCGCCCGCTCGATGCGGCGTTCGACCAGATCGTCGACGAGGGCGTTGGTTTTGAGCGGGTCCGGGTTGCGGACCAACGCCTCCAGGTATTGATCGACGCCGGTGTGCAGCACCATTCGCACGTGCCCCAGCGTGAGGTTGCGGGCGTGCAGCAGTTCGCCGCCGTACTTGGCGATGAACTCTTTGAGGTCCCGCCGCAGGCCGGGATCGCGGAGGTTCTCGGCGACGCTGAGGCGCAACGTGCGGCTGTGCCCGATCCAGAGGGTGCGGAACGGCCGCAGCAAGCGGGCGAAAGTGCGGATTCGCCCCTCGTTCGGGTTTTCGTAGAGGCTGCGGCGGCCGCTCTCCCGCGGGTCGGGCGGGATGCGGGCGAAGTTCGGGGCGGCGGGGCGGTCCGGCGGGGCCGTCGCCCGCACCGCGGCGGCGGTTGCGGCGCTGAGGGCCCGGCGGAACAGGCGGTCGAACTCCGTGACGACCGGTCCGCCGATCCGGCTGCCGCGTTCGGCGTGCAGCACCGCCGACAGCAGGCGGTGCGTCTGAGAGATCAGCCCCAGCCGGGGCAGTTCCACGGCGAGATGATCCAATAATCGCCAGTCCGCCCGACTGCGGGCGGCGACGACCGGGTCCCCCCCGCGGTCCGGCGGCACGTAAAGCAGGCGCCGGCGCCGCAGTTTGGCGGCGAAAGCGGCGAAGGTCCGGCGGGCGCCGGCCCGGTCCCGCCGCTGCACGGCGGCCAGCAGGCGGTGGGCGGCGACGGCGAACTCGTCCGTGTCCTCCGCCGTTCCGTCCCCGTCGCCGTCGCTCTCGACCAACTCGCTGTCGGCGGTCTCGGCGAAGCCGTCGAGCCGGGCGCGGGCCAGGCGGGCAGTCAGCGTCAGTTCCGCCGCCGCCCCGATCAGGCGGTGCACGAGGCGGTGACGGATCTGCAGGCGCTCGTCCCGCAGCATATTTTCGATCTCGTCCCCGGTGGCCGAACCGATCGGACGCTCGTGAATCAGGGCCGCGGCGGCGGTGAGTTCGTCCCGCAGCCGGACCAACTCCCCAGTCCAGTGCCGGAGCACGTCGACGAAGGGGCCGGTCTCCGCGGGAGACTCCGCCCCGGCGGCGGGCGGCGGGGGCACCGCGGCGATCGCGTCCCGCCAGAGGGCGGCGACGGCCTCCCGGTAGCGGATCGGCACGTCCCAGCCGCGGACCAGTTCCGGCAGCAGTTCGTCCAGATCCCCCGGCGGGCCGGGGCCGTCCAGCAGATCGCCCTCGACGCCGTCGTCCGTGCTGCCCTGGAAGGTGACGCCCTCATAGGCGGCGGCGAACTCGTCGCCGTCGTCCTCGTCCTCCGGGTCCTCCTCCCCGCCAACCAGCGCCGCCCCGCCGCCCTTGCGGGGGGGGATCAGGTCGCCGTCCGGCAGTTCCAGGGCGAGGTGCTCCGTGTTCGGTTCGAGCCGTTCGAAGAACTTCGCCGCCGGCTCCGCGGCGCCGTTCCCCTTCGATTGGTCGGCCGCGGAGAGCTGGCCCAGCAGGCTGCGGCGGAGTAGATGGAAGACGGTGTTCCCCTCCGGACCGGCGCCGAACTGCTCCGTCTCGCCGACCCAGTAGTACAGCAGGCCGGCCGCGGCGGCGGGCTGCTCGGTGCGAAGCAGCAGATCGGCCGCCCGGGCCAGCGAGGCCCCACGGTCTAACTCGTCGAGCCGCTTCGCCCAGAAGCCCAGCCCGGCGTCGGCCCCGCCGGCGTCGTGCCACTCGCCCAGCACCCCCGCGACGCGGGCGGCGCTCTCCACCGCGGCCGCTCCCTGCACCGCCGGCAGACCGTCGACGGTGGTGGTGGCGAACCGGTCCCACCAGTCGGCGAACCGCTCCAACCGGGCGGCGAAGCCCACGCCGGCCCCGGCCTCGCCCGCTTCGCCGGCGGCGGGGGCGGGATCGTCCGCGGAGACGCCCCGGGCCGCCGATTCGATCCGCACCTCGCCGCCCAGCCGGAGCGTCTCGCCGACCAGCTCGATCAGCGTTTCCAGCCGCGGGTCCGGCAGGCTGTCCTCCCGGGCGCGGAACAGCGGGTACTGGCCCTGGTAGCCGATCACCGTCCACGGGTCCGGCAGCAGCCCGCAGTCGACGCCGCGGCGGATCAGCCCGGCGGCGGCGTCCCAGCGGTCGGCGGCGTCCCGCAGGCGGCCGGCGGGGTCCTTCGCCGCGGCGAAGCCCTCGGCCAAGGCGCATTCAATCCCCGCCTCCAACCGTCCGGCGGCGCTGGGGTTGTTCGCCGCCTCCTCCCGGGCCGCGTCCGGCTGGCCGAGCCGGGCGTACTGCGTGGCGACCGTCCGCCCCTGGGCCTGGCGGGCGGTGAGGTCGGAGAGCGAAAGGTTGAGATACTGCCGGACGTGACCGAACGGCTGGCGGGTTCGCTTCGTCACCTCGGCGAGCCGATTGGCCCGCTCGCCGGTCTGGGAGTCGATCAGCCACTCGTAGAACCGATCCCGCAACGCCGCGATGCGGGGGAGCAGCGTCATCAGGGAGGCCGCCGAGTCGTGGGCGTGCGGGTCCCGGCCCGAGACCGCCGCCGCCATCAGCACGGTGCCGGCGAGGGCCGCGGAGCCGTCGAACAGCCGCTCGGCGTGCGGGCCGTCGCCGTCCCGTTCCACCCAACGCTGGATCGCGCCCAGCACCGGCCGACGGAGGACGAATCGGGTATAGTCGCCGCCTTCGGAGTCGTCGGCTCGCTCGTCGGTGAGGCGGGAGAGCCCGTCGGCCCGGTGGCTCTCGGGGTCCCACTCGCCGAACAGGTAGTTCGTGCGTTTGAAGACCGGGTGGCGGTCGTCGTAGGTCCGCAGGTCGAGAGCGAGTTCCCGCATGCGGTCCGGGTGGAACTCCGCCTCCTCCAGCATGTCGGCGGGCGTCTGCCGGAGCAGGGCGAGGGTGGCGTCCAGCAGTTCGGCGTTCGGCCCGGGGGCGCTCCCGACCTCCGGCCGCCACAGCGGGACGGGGCGGTGCCGTTCGTGGGGGTGCACCTCGCTGCGGGCGCCGCCCTCCAGCACCGGGATCGGACGGTGGCCGACGTAGTCGTTCAGCCGCAGCACCGCGGCCCGCACCACGCCCGGCCCCCCGGTCGTCCCGTTGCCGTGCTGACCGACCTGCAACAGGGCGTCGGCGGCCGCGGCGAGGAACAGCGGGGCGGAGAGGTCCGCCTCCGACAGGTCCGGCAGCAGATCGCGGTGATAGCGGCGGTAATCGTCCGGCAGGTTGCGCAGCCCCTCGAGCACGGCCCGCGCCTGGGCGGCGTCCGCGAAGGCGGCCCGCTCCCGCGACAGCGTCTCCAACCGCTCCGAGAGCGCCGCCAACGTCCGCGGATAGGGCGGCACGGTCCCCGCGCCGCCCGCCAGGGCGGAGGCCAGTTCGCAGAAGCCGACCGCCAGCGGACCGTCGTTCCCCCCGGAGGAGAAGTTCAACGCCCCCAGGATGCGGTCGCAGGCCTCCGTCACGCTCGCCTCGGGGGCGGGGCGTTCCGACGCGGGGGCGGCCGGCGGTTCGGAATCGGGTGCGGCGGTCGAAGTCGAGTCTGTCACCGGGGCATTAGCGCAGGCGGCGCGGGCATTTCAACCCGCGCCCGTTCCGCCGCCGCAGAGCCGGGCGGACGGGTTGTCGGTGGGAAGGGCGGTCGGGGGTCCGTAGACTCCCGCGTCCATGGGCCGACCGACGACCCCGCCGCCGAACGTTTCGCCTGCGGAGGGGGCTGGAGAGCCGCGCACCGGCACGCTGGGGGTCGTGGGCGTGGGGCTGATCGGCGGGTCGATCGCCGCGGCCGCGAAGGCTCGCGGGGCGGCCGACCGCGTGATCGGCTTCGGCCGCAACGCCGACCGGTTGGCCGCCGCCCGCGACGCGGGTCTGCTGGACGAATTCTCCACCGAGCCGGAGGCCGCGGCGGGGGCGGACCTGCTGGTCGTCTGCACGCCGGTCGGGCGAATCGTGGCGGACGTCCGCCGCTTTCTCGGCGTGCTGAACGAACAGACCGTCGTCACCGACGCGGGCAGCGTGAAGGGGGCGATCTGCGAGGACCTGCGGGACCAGCCGCAGTTCGTGGGATCGCACCCGCTGGCCGGTTCGGAGAAGGCGGGGTGGGAGCACGCCGACGCGGACCTGTTCGCCGGCCGGGTGACGGTCGTCTGCGGGGCGCGGGACGACGCCCCGGCCGCGGCCGTGTCCCGCTTCTGGCAGGCGCTGGGCAGCCGGGTGGAGTGGATGACCCCGGCGGAGCACGACGCCCGCCTGGCCCGCACCTCGCACCTGCCGCACGCGATGGCGGCGGCCCTCTGCCTCGCCGCGGACGCCGACGTCCGACCCGGCCGCGGCGATGGTCGGCTGACCAGCACCGGCTTCGCCGACACGACCCGGGTCGCCGCGGGCGACCCGGC